>NZ_BAAKJE010000228.1:0-14284 GCF_059704565.1 Massilia sp. NBRC 108631 | reverse complement strand
GACCGGTGTCGCCGTCCAGTGCTTTACGTGCCGAACCCTTGATGATAGGCAGGTCGTCGCCTGGGAACTCGTATTTCGACAGCAGCTCGCGCACTTCCATCTCAACCAGTTCCAGCAGCTCTTCGTCGTCGACCAGGTCGCACTTGTTCAGGAACACAACGATGTATGGCACGCCAACCTGACGGGCCAGCAGGATGTGCTCGCGGGTCTGTGGCATTGGGCCGTCGGCTGCGGAGCAAACCAGGATCGCGCCGTCCATCTGCGCAGCACCGGTAATCATGTTCTTGATGTAGTCGGCGTGGCCTGGGCAGTCAACGTGAGCGTAGTGACGGCCGGCGGTTTCGTATTCAACGTGCGCGGTGTTGATGGTGATGCCGCGTGCTTTTTCTTCTGGTGCAGCGTCGATCTGGTCGTATGCTTTGGCTTCGCCGCCGAATTTCTTCGACAGAACGGTTGCGATTGCAGCGGTCAGGGTGGTCTTGCCATGGTCAACGTGACCGATGGTGCCAACGTTCACGTGCGGCTTAGTCCGCTCGAACTTTTCTTTTGCCATTTTAGACTCCTAACAATGATAAGTGTGCAGGGCACGCGCCCGACTGTCTGAAGATACTGCCGATATTGGTACTGCGAATTCTGGTGCCCTTGACGTGGATTGAACACGTGGCCTCTCCCTTACCAAGGGAGTGCTCTACCACTGAGCTACAAGGGCTTTATTTGTTGCGATGTACCACATAGATGCAAGCTAACTGGAGCGGGTGAAGGGAATCGAACCCTCGTCGTAAGCTTGGAAGGCTTCTGCTCTACCATTGAGCTACACCCGCGAGGTTTAGATCATCTTCACTGCTATCACTCAGTTTTCTTGCAAAAACTTGGTGGAGGGGGCTGGATTCGAACCAGCGTACTCGAAAGAACAGATTTACAGTCTGTCGCCTTTAACCACTCGGCCACCCCTCCGCGAGGAACCGCAGAGTATGAAGCAACTTCTTTGACTTGTCAACACTAGTTTGCAGTTCGTTTTACCGTTCCACCTGCAAGCTGCGATGTTTCGTCTGCTTCGGGGCGAGATTGTAATCACAAGAATGTGAATGTGCAAGTGTTGTTTTTAAGTTGAATGATTTCTTATAGAATCGACACCATTCATGGGTCTTTGACGCACGCCCTGCCGACACTGGAGCCAGTTTGGAAACACAAGTCCTCCCCCGCCGCCGGCCACCCGCGCCGCCGGCCAAGACCCCATGGGCCGGCACGCTGCTGGCCAACGCCGCCCTGCTGCTGGCCTATGTGGCCACCGGCCGCATGGGCCTGGAGATGGCGCTGGGCGCCGCCTACGCCACACCGCTGTTCCTGCCGGCCGGCATCGCGCTGGCCACCGTGTTCACGCTGGGGCCGCGCCTGCTGCCGGCCGTGGCGCTGGGCGCGGTGCTGGTCAACCTGATCCCGCTGGGCGCTTCCGGCGCGCTGACCTTCCCCGGCGGGCTGCCGCTGGGCGCGGCGCTGGCGTCCGGCGCCGGCGCCGCGCTGCAAGCGTGGATCGCCATGCTGGTGCTGCGGCGCGCGCTGCAGCCGGCGCTGGGGCGCGGGCGCGACGTGCTGGGCTTCTTGCTGCTGGCGCCGCTGCTCGCGCTGGTCAGCAGCAGCGTGGCGATCGGCGCCAGCGGCCTGCTCGGCACGCTGGCGCCGGCGGCGCTGCCGGTCAACTGGTTCACCTGGTGGCTGGGCGACACCACCGGCATGCTGCTGGCCGCGCCGCTGACCTGGATCGCCATCGGCCAGCCGCGCCCGCTGTGGCGGCGCCGGCGCTGGCTGGTCGGGCTGCCGCTGCTGGTGTCGAGCGCGGTGTTCGTGGCCATCTACTTCCAGGTCGAACACTGGGAGAACGCGCAGCAGATGCAGACCTTCCGCCTCAAGTCGCAGCAGCTGGGCGACCAGCTGCAGGCGCAGTTCAGCGAGCACGAACGCTTCATCTACGCCATGTCGAAGGCGCTCAACGATCCGCAGCGCGCGCTCAGCGCCAACGACTTCAGCAACTTCGCCTCCGGCTATCTCGACAAGCGTCCCGAGCTGCTGTCGATGAGCTGGCTCAAGCCGCTCAGCCACGCGCAGCGCCCGGCCTTCGAGCAGTGGGGCAAGCAAGTCATCGAACCGAACTTCGAGGTGCGCGAAGGAGACGCGGCGCAGCGCCTGCAACGCGCTGCGGCGCGCCCGCAGTACATGGTGTCGGTCTTTATCGAGCCGATGAGCAGCAAGCGCTACCTCGGCATCGACTTCTTCAGCGAGCCGGTGCGCGCCGAGGCGGTGCGCCAGGCGCTGCGCAGCGGCCAGCCCACCGTCAGCGCGCCGGTGGCGCTGTTCCGCCACGCCGCCGAGAAAGGCATGGTGCTGCTGCAGGCGGTGCACGCGGCCGGCGACGACGCCGACACCATCGGCATGCTGCTGATCTCCATCCACGCCGATTCCTACATCGAACGCGCGGTGGCGCAAGTGAACTTTCCGGCGCTGCAGGTGCGGCTGCAGGACGTCGGCGGCGCGCGGCCGCTGACCATGCACGACCGCCTGCCGCGCGCGGCGCAGGCCCCCGCGCAGGCCGGCGACGTGCAGCGCCGGCTGCGCTTCGGCGGCCGCGACTACCTGCTCACAGTCGCGCCGTCGGCCGACTACGTGGCGGCCCAGCGCGGCTGGCAAAGCTGGACCGTGCTCACCTGCGGCCTGCTGCTGACCGCGCTGCTGGGCGGCATGATGCTGCTGATCTCGGGCGAGCGCGCGCTGATCCAGGCCCAGGTCAAGGACGCCACGGCACGCCTGCGCGAGCGCGAGGCCCGGCTGCAGGCCATCCTCGACAAGGCGGCCGACGCCATCCTCACCATCGGCAGCGACGGCACCCTGGTGTCGGCCAACGGCGCGGCCGGGCGCCTGTTCGGCTATGCGCCCGAACAGATGCCGGGCCTGCGCCTGGAGCACCTGCTGCCGGTGGCCGAGGGCGACACCGCCGCCGGCCTGCTGCGCAGCATCGCCAGCGGCGTGACCCACGAGCACGAGGCGACCGGCTGGCGCAGCGACGGCAGCGCCTTCCCGCTGGCGGTGTCGGTCAGCGAGGTGGAGCTGCCGGACGAGCACCTGTTCGTGGCCATCCTGCACGACCTGACCGAGCAGCAGCGGTCGCAGGAGCGCATCTACCGGCTGGCCCACCACGATCCGCTCACCGGCCTGGACAACCGGCTGTCGCTGAACCTGCGGCTGGACCAGCTGCTGGCCCAGTCGCGCCGCAGCCAGTCCGACGGCGCCGTGATGTTCATCGACCTCGACCACTTCAAGAAAATCAACGACACCCATGGCCATCAAGTGGGCGACTTGCTGCTGATCGGTGTGGCCAACCGCCTGCGCGAGCTGCTGCGCGAGGTGGACACCATCGCCCGCCTGGGCGGGGACGAGTTCATCGTGCTGGCCGGCGGCAGCGCCAGCCAGCCCATCACGCCCGACAGCGCCAGCCAGGTGGCGGTGCGCGTCGTGGAAGCGCTGAGCGCCCCCTTTGTGCTGCAGGGAAAAACCATCCACAGCGGCGCCAGCGTGGGCGTGGCCATGTTCCCGTCCGACGGCAACGACGCGGCCACCCTGCTGCGCCACGCCGACACCGCCATGTACGCCGCCAAGAGCCAGGGCCGGGGCAACTTCCAGTTCTTCTCGCCGGCCATGAACGCCGCCACCCACGAGCGCCTGCTGCTGGAGAGCCGGCTGTGGCAGGCGCTGGAGCAGGGCCAGTTCGAGCTCTACCTGCAGGCCCAGGTGGAGCTGGGCGGCGGCGCGGTGATCGGCGCCGAGGCGCTGCTGCGCTGGCACCACCCCGAGCTGGGCATGGTGGGGCCGGACCGCTTCATCCCGATCGCCGAGGAATCCGGCCTGATCCTGCCGCTGGGCGAATGGGTGCTGAAGAGCGCCGTGCAGCGCCTGCAAGCATGGCGGGACGGCGGCCTGGGCCATCTGCGGCTGGCGGTCAACCTGTCGGCGCGGCAGTGCCACGGCAGCGCCCTGCTGCCGCTGCTGGACCGGCTGCTGGCCGACAGCGGCATCGATCCGGCCCTGCTGGAACTGGAGATCACCGAGTCGGCCGCCATGCAGGATCCGGAGCGCAGCCGCAAGCTGCTGCGCGAATTGCGCTCGCGCGGGCTGAAGGTGGCCATCGACGACTTCGGCACCGGCTATTCCTCGCTCAGCTACCTGAAGCTGTTCGAGCTGGACCGCATCAAGATCGACCGCGGCTTCGTCAAGGACATCGAGACCGACCCGAACGACGCGGTGATTGTCGCCACCACGATCGCGCTGGCGCATTCGCTGGGGCTGCAGGTGATTGCCGAAGGGGTGGAGACGGTGGCCCAGCGCGAGTTCCTGCGCAGCAAGGGCTGCGAGGAGGCGCAGGGCTATCTGTTCGCGCGGCCCGTGCCGGTGGCCGAGTTCGAGGCGTACGCGGCGCAGGCTCGCCGGCTCACGGCGGCGTCAGCGCCGCCAGAACCTGCCCTTTGAGGGCGCGGATCAGGGAGGTTTCATCGGGCGGCACGCCTTCCGGCGCGGGCGCGCTGCGGTCGGCGTAGAACAGGCCCAGCTGCACGCCCTGCACCACCAGCGGCAGCACGATGAAGCTGCGCGCGTCCGGCAGCAGCTTGCGGTGCCAGTCCGGCAGCAGGTCGCGGATCTTGGGCGCGCCGGCGTCGGCGATCATCAGGTCGGCGTCGTTGCGCATGGCCAGGTGGAACAGGTCGCTGCCGGTCCCGGGCGTCATGGGAAAGGCGAAACCGGCCATGCGCGCGGCGTGCTTTTCGCCGAACGCGATGCGGGCCCGGAAGCTGCCGCTGCGCGCGTCCTTCAGGCACACGGTGGCGAAGCGGAAGCCCAGGCTGCGGTACAGCGTTTCCAGCACCGCCTGGATCACTTCGTTGACCTTGCAGCGCCCGGCCGCGCGCATCTGCGCCACTTCCTGCACGCCGGCCAGCAACTGCTCGCGCGCGTTATAGGGCTTGCCGCTGGCGTGCTGCCCCTCGGGCAGGCTGCCGCCGGCGTCCATGGTCGACAGCAGCAGCACGTTCGGCAAGCCCGCCGTGACCTCCTCTTGCGGCGGCGGCGCCGGCTGCAGCTGCAGGCTGTCGAGCAGCTCGTCCATCTCGACGCGGGCCGCGCCCAGCATGTCCTCCAGGCGCTGGCGTTCCAGCCCCAGCGCCGCGCCGTAGCGCTCGAACAGCGCGCGCGCCGCGTCGGCCGACAGGCCGCCGGGCCGGGCCAGCGCGCGCGCCGCGTCCATGCTGAACGACACCACCAGCCGCACCCAGTCCTGCCGGCTGGGCGGCGGCTTGTGCAGCGGCGCCGGCGGCAGCGTGCCGATCGAGCGCACGATCACGTCCGGAATTTTCCATTCGTTGAGGATGGCGGCCGACAGGGTGTCGTAGGTACTGCCCAGTATCATTTGCGAGGCTTGGCTGACGCTGTGCGCGCCGCCGGCCACCAGCGCATTGATTTCGCGGTAGCGCTCGTGCTGCTGGGAGGCGATCAGCAGCGGGCCGATGTTCTTGAACAGCGCGCCGATCGAGGCTTCCTCGGCGCCCTGGTAGGCGGACAGGCGCGCCAGTTCGCGCCCGATCAGGCTGGCGCACAGCGCCGCCTCCAGCTCCACCCGCACGCTTTGCGCGTGCTTGCCGTTGTCCAGCGTGTCGACCAGCAGCATGGCCAGCGCGGTGGTCTTGACGTTGTCGAAGCCGAGCAGGGAAATCGCGCGCGAGATGGTGGTGACGGCAATGCCGCCCACGCTGCGGTAGCGCGGCGTGTTGGCGATGCGCAGCACCTTTTGCGTCAGGGCCGCGTCCGACAGCACATAGTAGGCCAGCTCCTGGGTGCCGCCTGCGTCCGAATCGACCAGCTGCACCACGCGCCCCACCGAGACGCCCAGCGCGAACACGCCCTCGTCGCTGCAGAGTTTCTTCAGCAGCAGGCCGCGGACGGGCCGCACGTCGGTGCGCGGATCGGAACTCGGAGGGACTGCTGTTGGCATGGCGCTGGGTCCGGTAAGGTGGCAAGGCCATTGTAGCGCCGCCCGCCGCGCGCCGCGCTAGATTGCCGCCAGCCTGCCGGCCCGGATGTTGTATTTCTTCAATATGTCCAGGTGCAGCGCGGACAGTGCGGTCAACTTGGGGTTGACCGGGTCCAGCCGGCGCACGCTGGCGATCAGGTTCAGCGCGTCCTGCCCCAGCATCGCGTCCCAGCCGGTGTTCTCCAGGCACTTGAGCACCGCCACGGCCGCGTTGAACACCACCTGGCCGTTGTCCGGCAGCTTGGCCACCGCCTCCATCATCAGCTCCACTGCGCCGCGGAAATCGCCTTCCTTGGCGCGCTCCGCGCCCACCGCCACCATGTCCACCACCTCCTGCCGGCTTTCGGCCGCCAGCTGCTGCGCCAGCTCGCCCTGGCCGGCGTCCTCCAGCACCCGCATGGCCTTGGCCATGGCGGCCGCGTTGCCGGCGTTGCGCATCACGCCGCGCAGCACTTCGGCGGCCTGCTCCGGCTTGCCGCCTTCCAGACAGGTGCGCGCCAGTTCCAGCCGCAGGTCGCTGGACAGGCCGCTGGCGCGGCGGCAGCCGGCCAGCGCGAAGTGGATGGACTGCTCCAGCCGTTCCTCGTTGCCGGTGTATTCGTGCAGCATGGCAGAGGCAATGGCGCTGCATACGGCCGTGTTGCGCTGCCCGGCCAGCGATTTGTCGAGGTCGCGGATCACGGCGGCGGCCTGCACCGGGTCGCCCTTCTTCACCAGCGCCGAGACCAGCCGCGCGTGGTCTTCGGGATCGCGGAATTCGGAGAAGCGGGCCTTGCTGACCACCTGTTTCCAGGCCTGCTCGGCCGCGTCCAGGTCGCCCGCCTCCAGCGCCACCTCGCCCAGGCGGCGCAAGCGCCGCACCGCGTGCGGCGACAGCTCCAGCGCCTCGCTCAGCACGGCTTGCGCGCGGCGCCAGTCGCTGCCCACCTCGTGGGTGCGCGCCAGCCAGTCGTAGGCGTCCAGGAAGCGCTTGTTCTGGTCCACCAGCGCCGCCAGCATGGCTTGCGACTCCGCGTGCGCGCCGCGCAGGAACAGGCACTTGGCCTGGCCCAGCCGGGCCCAGTGGATGCTCTTGCTGGCGTACAGCTCGGCGTAAATCGGTTCGGCCAGCTCCGGCTCGCCCAGCTCCACATGCAGCTCGGCGCGCAGGCGCTGGAAGTCGGCCGCGTAGCGCGGCTGCCCGCGCTCGCCGTCCAGGCAGGCGGCGATGGCACCGCGCTGGTCGCCCAGCGCCACCAGCTGGCGGATGCCGGACAGCGCGCTGCGCTTGTCGAGCGCGCGGGCGATGCGCTCGAGCATATTGTCGGCTGTGAAAGGTTTCAGGATGTAATCGTTCGGCTGCAGCTCGGCGGCGCTGACCACCTTGTTGAACTGGCCCTCGCCGGTGACCATGAAGAACAGCGTGGCCGGCTGGATCAGCCGGTGGTGGCGCAAGTCCTCCAGCATTTGCTGGCCGTCCTGGCCGCCGTCCAGGCTGTATTCGCACAATACGATGTCGTATGTCTTGCTGGAGAGCATGCGCACCGCCTGGCCGGCGCTGCTGGCGTCCTCGATACGGGTCACGCCGCACAGGTTGAGCATATTGTGCAGGCTGGCGCGCATGCCGGGATGGGGCTCGATGATGAGCGCGCTCAGGCCGCTGCTCAGGCCGGTGCTCAGGCCGGTGGATTGGTTCATGTGGGTGGTTTCGCTATCCGTCTGCGCATGGGCGGGGCGCACGTGATGGCAGCGGCGCAGGGATGCGGCGGCGTACTGCCTACAGGCAAAGTATAGTACGGATGCGTGAGCATCGGAGAGATTTGGAGAGAATTGCGGGGCATCGGGCGCGCCATGCGGCTGCGGCGGGGCTGGCCCGCCACAGTGGGCATGCCGGACGCCGCCTATTTGGCCGACTGCGGCTGCTGCCCCAGCTGCGGATCGCGTTCGATCACCTCCAGCAGCGCCTGCACCACTTCCGGGTCGAACTGGCTGCCGCTGCGGGCCTTGATGTAGGTCATCACCTCCGGATACGGCCACGGTTCCTTGTAAGGACGCTCGTGCAGCAGCGAATCGAACACGTCCACCACGGCCACGATGCGGGCCGACAGCGGGATGGCGCGCCCCTTCAGCCCGTTCGGATAGCCCTGGCCGTCGAAATGCTCGTGGTGGCTGCCGGCGATCTCGGCGCCGAAGTGCAGGTAGCTGGGCCCGTCCACCATGTTGGCGGCGCGCTCCAGGATGGTGCGGCCCACGTCGGCGTGGGTCTGCATCTGCACCCGCTCTTCCGGCGTGTGCACGCCCGGCTTGAGCAGGATATGGTCCGGCGTGGCCACCTTGCCCACGTCGTGCAGGATGCTGGCCAGGCCTATCATGTCCAGCAGTTGCGGGGTCAGCTCGTCCTGGTACACGCCGCGCTCCTTCATGCGCGCGGCAATCGCCGACGACAGCGCCTGCACCCGCCGCACGTGGCCGCCGGTACCGCTGTCGCGGAACTCGGCCAGGTCGGCCAGCGCCACCACGGTCGCTTCCTGCGCCTTGCGCAGCTGGCCGAACATGTACAGGTTGTCGAACGCGGCGGCGATGCGCTGGCAGAACACTTCCAGCAAGTCGCGCTGGATCTGCGCCAGCGGCCAGGGCGGCGTGACGGAAATGGCCACTTCGCGCTCCTGGGTGTGGATGAACAGCACGTTGGCGGGATGGTCGAACTGGCTCTTCTTTTCTGCGAAGGCCTTGGCGATAGTGGGCCACAGCGGATGTTCGGGCGGCATGCGTTCGTTGTCGGCCAGCGGCGCGTAGTGGCCGGTGGCGGCCACCACGGTGGCCGGACCGTTCTCGCCCTGCATCAGGCACAGCACGCCGTCCGCCCCCACGTCGAGGATGGCCGACACCTGGTTCAGCACGCCGGAGGCGAACTCGCGCAGCGAGTGGATCTGGTACAGATTGGTGGCGCCGGCCAGGATCTTGCCCAGGCCCACGCGGCTGCGCTCGAGCATGTTCAGGCTCTCGTAGGCGCGCAGCGCCGAGATCACCGTGGTAAACAGCTTCTGCGTGGTCAGCTCGGTCTTGGCCTTGTAGTCGTTGATGTCGTACTCGATGATGACGCGCTGCTCGGGCGCCTGGCCCGGCTGGCCGGTGCGCAGCACCACGCGCACGATGGCGTTGTGCAGCTCTTCGCGGATGCGGCGCGCCAGCAGCAGGCCGGCGTCGTCGGTTTCCATCACCACGTCCAGCAGCACCAGGGCGATGTCCGGGGTGTCGCGCAGGATGTCGTAGGCTTCGCGCCCGCTATAGGCCGAGAACAGCTCCAGCTCGCGGCCCTTGAAGCTGACGTTGCGCAGCGCAAGACGGGTCACCGCGTGCACATCGACGTCGTCGTCGACAATCAGCACGCGCCACAAGCGCTGGTCCGGCGCGGACACGCCGGCCACCGGCGCGTCCTCTTCATCCTCGTCGAGCAGCCAGTTTTCGTCTGCAGCGTTTGAATCGGTCATACGTTCTCCAAGGTCGCGCGATGCCGCGCGGACACGCTCTGCCGGCGCTCAATCTGTGGTTCCCAGCATAATCAGATTTTAATAGCCTGACAACCCCTGCCGTCGGCCGCGCCGCATCCTGGCAACATCATGCCGAGCATGGGAAAAACGGGCCGCACGGCAGCATGCGCCGGCGTGGGCCGCAGACGGATTACTGCGGCGCCGGCCGCCGGCAGCCCGCCCGGTCGGCGGCCGGGTCGATGTTCTGGTAGCGGATTTCGTATTTGCCGCCGGCGAGCTTGTCGACCACCCAGCTGTCGCGCGCCAGCACGTAGGCGTAGCGCACATTCGATTTGCGCTCCAGGTCGTACACCTTGATGAAGACGGGCGAGTCGTTGCCGCCGTTGTCCAGCGTCAGCTGCATGTCCTCGCCCTTGTTCTGGATCGGGAAGCCCGCCACGTAGCCGGACTGCGCCGGCCACGGCTCGCCGTTGGGCGCGGCCAGCACGGCCGCCTGGCCGTCGCTGTCGCAATCGGCGGCCGCCGCGGCGGCAGTGCCCGGCAGCACCACCTGCGACAGCGCCACCACCTTGATCAGCGGCGCGCGCAGCACGCCGCTCTCGGCGGCGTAGGGCTTGGCGACAGCCCAGCTGTCGGCCAGCGCATCGGCCTTGGCGTCGTGCCGGGCGCCGGGCGCCGGCACGCCGGAGGCGGCGGCCGAGGACGACGGAGCGCCCGCCGGCGCACCGGCCGACGCGCTCAACTCGCTTTTATTGCCCAGCGCGGCGGCCAGCACGGCCTGCAGGCGCGGCTGGCCGGCCGACATCACGCCGCCCACCCAGCCCAGCATCAGGCTGGCGCCCAGCGCCACGCCCCATTTCCAGTTGCGGCGCCAGGCCGGGCGTGCTGCGCGCGGCTCGTCCACCTGCTCCGGCCAGGCGTGGTCCGGTGCCGCGTGGCGGGCCGGCTTGTGGCCGTCCTCGTGGCGCGTGCTTTCCAGCCACTCGATCTCCCATTCCTCGGCGGCAATCCACTCGTCGTGCTCCTTGCGGCGCTGCGGATCGGCCAGCGTGCCGTAGGCGCTGTTGAGGATGGCCATGATGCGCGCCGCCTTTTCATCACCGGGATTCTTGTCGGGGTGGTATTTCTGGCTGAGCGCCTTGTAGGCGGCACGTATGACTTCCTGCGGCGCCATGCGCGCCACTTTCAGGTTGTCATAGTGAGTGTGTATCTTTCCCATCGTTCCATTAACTTTTCGACAAGCGCGCCGCGACGGGGGACCGCGCTGAATCAACCATCATAGCTGATTCCGGGCCGTCAATCCCATCTTACAACTGATGAACAGCCGATGAAAAGCATGGCAATTCGTACAATTACAGGCGATGGCTGCGGTCGGCGGCGGCCAGCGCAGGCGGCAGCTGCACGTTATTTCCTATAACCAACACTTTAAACAGCTCGCCCATCTCGGCCGGCGACAGCAGCCGCTGCAGGGCATTTGCCTGTGGCAAATACGCCATAGCGTCGGACGGATCGGTGCGCAGCAGCAGCTCGCCGACCCCGGCGCCGATCAGGAAGGAGGCCTGGTTCATATAGGCCAGCACGGCGGCGCCGGCGTCCTGCGCGGCCACCGCCATGGCGGTGAAGTCGACGTGGGCGGTAATGTCCTGCAAGCCCGGCAGGTAGAACGGCTCGGCGTGCGCGTGGTGGCGGTAGTGGCACATCAGGGTGCCTTTGTCGCGCTGGTCCAGGTAGTACTCGTGGCCGGGGAAGCCGTAGTCGAACAGGAAGGCCGCGCCGCTGCCCCTGGCCATCATGCGCGCCAGGGTGGCCATGAAGCCGCAGGCGGTGCCGTGCAGCTCGGTCTCGTAGCCTTCGGGCAAGCCGGCTTCCTGCTCGGCGCCGATCTGGCTGGCCAGCTGCTGCTGCAGCTCGCCGCCCAGCGCGTGCTCTTCGTAGGCGAAACGGCCGGCCTCCACGGTCACGTGCAGTTCGCGCCAGCCGGCGGCCGTCTTGCGCACCAGGTGCACCGGCATGGCGTCCAGCACTTCGTTGCCGAACACCACGCCGTCCCAGGCGTCCGGCAAGGCGTCCAGCCACACCACCTGCGGGAAGGCGCGCAGCTTGTCCTGCTGGCGCGCGCGCAGTTCGCCCGACAATTCCACGATGGCGTACTGCTCCAGCGCCACGCCGGCGGCCGCCAGCTCGGTCAGGATGTCGAAAGCCAGCTTGCCGGTGCCGGCGCCGAACTCGAGGATGCGGGGCGCGCTTTGAGCGATAATAGCGCCTGCCACGCGGGCCAGCGCGGCGCCGAACAGCGGCGTCAGCTCGGGGGCGGTTGTAAAATCGCCATCCTTGCCCAGTTTGGCGGCGCCGCCGCTGTAGTAGCCCAGGCCGGGCGCGTACAGGGCCAGCTCCATGAAGCGGGCGAAGGGAATGGCGCCCGGCGCGCGCTCGATATCGGCGGCGATCAGGTGCTGCAAGGCGTGGGACGCGGCCAGCGCGTCGCTAGAGGGTGCGGGTAGGGACATCCCGGCATTTTAAACAATTCGACGGAACTATTCATGACTCAGGCAGAGAACACGGTCCCGGCAGGGGCCGGGCCGGCGGCGGCCGCAGTCGCTCCGGTTGCGCTGGTGACCGGCGCCGGGCGCCGCATCGGGCGCGCCATCGCGCTCGGCATGGCGCGCGCCGGCTGGGACGTGGCGGTGCACTACCGGCATTCGCTGGCCGAGGCGCAGCAAGTGGTGGCGCAGATCGCCGCCCTGGGCCGGCGCGCCATCGCCCTGCCCTGCGACCTGGCCGACGAGGCGGCCGTGCGGCGCCTGCTGCCGCAGGCGGCCGGCGTGCTGGGGCCGGTGGCCTGCGTGGTCAACAACGCCTCGCTGTTCGATTACGACAGCGCGGCCGACTTCACGCAGGCGCGGCTGGCAGCGCACATGGCGGCCAATGTGGCCGCGCCCATCCTGCTGGCGCAGGCGCTGCACGCGGCCACGCCGGACGGGGCCCAGGCCGTGGTTTTGAATCTGCTGGACCAAAAACTGTACAATCTCAATCCCGACTTCCTGTCCTATACCTTGTCCAAGGCCGCGCTGCACACGGCCACGACCTTGCTGGCCCAGGAACTGGCGCCGAAAGTGCGCGTGGTCGGCATCGCGCCCGGCATCACGCTGGTGTCCGGCGACCAGAGCGAGGCGGGCTTCGCCAAGGCGCACACGCAAACGCCGCTGGGCCGTTCCAGCACGCCGGAGGACATCGTGGCCGCCGTGCTGTACGCGGCCGGCGCGCGCGCGCTGACCGGCACCACCCTGCTGGTGGACGGCGGCCAGCATTTGCAGGCCTCGCCGCGCGACGTGATGTTCCTCGCCAAATAACTCTTTATACTCTTTACTGAAAGTTCAACCATGCTGTCCGCCCTGACCCACCCCCGGCTCCAAGACTGCCGCCGCCTGTTCCTGCGCAACTACGAAGTGCTGATCAACATCGGCGTGCACGATTTCGAGAAGAAGGGCGAGCAGCGCGTCCTGATCAATGTGGACCTGTACATTCCGCTGGCGCTGTCGACCCCGACCGCCGACGAGCTGCACGAAGTGGTGGACTACGACTTCATGCGCGACACCATCGCGCGCCGCATGGCCGAGGGCCATGTGCACCTGCAGGAAACCCTGTGCGACGACGTGGTCAAAGCCATGCTGGCGCACCCGCGCGTGCGCGCCGTGCGCGTATCGACCATGAAACCGGACGTCTACCCGGATTGCGAAGGCGTGGGCGTGGAAGTGTTCCGCATTAAGGATGACGTGTAATGAACGCAGTGATGGAAAACCTGGCCGGCGCGCCAGTGGCCCCGGCCGGCAAGTCGGCCGAAAAGATCGCACTGGAAAACAACAAGCTGCACAAGCGCCTGTGCCGCCTGGTAGGCCAGGCCATCGGCGACTTCAACATGATCGAAGACGGCGACAAGGTGATGGTGTGCCTGTCCGGCGGCAAGGACAGCTACGCGCTGCTGGACATCCTGATGACGCTGCGCGAGCGCGCGCCGATCAATTTCGAGATCGTGGCCGTCAACCTGGACCAGAAGCAGCCCAACTTCCCGGCCGACATCCTGCCGGCCTACCTGGACAAGCTGGGCATCCCCTACCACATTGAAAACCAGGACACCTACAGCATCGTCAAGCGCCTGATTCCGGAAGGCAAGACCACCTGCTCGCTGTGCTCGCGCCTGCGGCGCGGCATCCTGTACCGGGTGGCCGACGAGCTGGGCTGCAACAAGATCGCCCTCGGCCACCACCGCGACGACATCCTGGAAACCTTCTTCCTCAATATGTTCTTCGGCGGCAAGCTCAAGGGCATGCCGGCCAAGCTGGTGTCGGACGACGGCAAGCACATGGTCATCCGCCCGATGGCCTACGTGAAGGAGGTGGACACCGAGCGCTACGCCGAGGTGAAAGGCTTCCCGATCATTCCGTGCGACCTGTGCGGTTCGCAGGAAAACCTGCAGCGCAAGCAGATCAAGGGCCTGATGCGCGAATGGGAAAAGAAGCACCCGGGCCGCGTGGACAACATCTTTTCGTCGCTGTCGACCGTGGTGCCGTCGCACCTGATGGACCGCGACCTGTTCGGCTTCAAGGACATCAAGGCCGACGGCCAAGCCAACCCGCTGGGCGACATCGCCTTCGACGAAGAGCCCTGCTCCACGCCGAGCACCCTGCCCGGCACCATCCCGCTGCAGCCGCTGTAACCCTCCCCGTGGGGGGGGCCCGCCCCGCCC
>NZ_BAAKJE010000227.1:0-5355 GCF_059704565.1 Massilia sp. NBRC 108631 | reverse complement strand
GCTTCGGCTGCCGCCTTGGCCGCCGCTTCGGCTGCCGCCTTGGCCGCCGCTTCGGCTGCCGCCTTGGCCGCCGCTTCGGCTGCCGCCTTGGCCGCCGCTTCGGCCGCCGCCTTGGCTGCCGCTTCGGCCGCCGCCTTGGCCGCCGCTTCCTCTGCCGCCTTGGCAGCCGCTTCGGCTGCCGCCTTCGCTGCCGCTTCCGCCGCGGCCTTGGCCGCAGCGGCAGCCGCACCGTCGCGGATGTCCGGTATGGTGCCTGGCTGGAACATGCTGTTGGCCACGTTTACCGAGCCGGTGAGGGCCGACAGCCGCGCCGGACCGCTGCTCGCAATGGATGTGCCGCTGGCGGCCGTGATGGAACCGGCCTGCGCCAGCACGCCGATGCTGCCTGCGGTGCTGGCCAGTATGCCGCCCAACTGCACGCCGGTACCGGCGTCCAGGCTGATATCGTGCGTGGCCAGCAGTTCCGATGACCCGGCCAGCGTGATGCCAGTGCTGGCCGCCAGATTGATACTGTCGGCGGCAATCACGTGGCTCACCAGTACCGGGCTGTGCGCCGTCAACGACACCGCGCCGGCCAGCGCGCTCAGGTTGCCTGTGGTGTGGATGCCGCCCACGTTGTCAACCACGATGCCGCCGCCCGAAGTGGTCAGGTTGCCCACGCCCAGCTCGTCGCTGCCGCTCAGCACATTGCGCAGGCTGATGCCGCCGCTGCCGCTGTTGCTGCCGCTGAAGTTGCGCACATGGTTGGCGCTGTTGTCCAGCGTGGTGCCGCTGGCCGACACGGTGTGCAGGCTGCCGGTGCTGAGCGCGCCGCTCTGCGTGATCTTGCCGTTTTGCGCCGTCAGCGAAACCGCTTCCAGCGCCGACAGGGAACCCACCACCAGGTTGCCGCTGGCCTGGTTGATGATGATGTTGCCCGGCGTGGCGATGCTGCCACCGGTCTGGCTGAACTGACTGCCGACCGCCAGCGTACCCAGCCCGCCGATCGCGCCGCCGCTCATGCTGAAAGCGCCCGCCGCCAGGTTGCCGCTGCCGCCCAGGGTGCCGCCGGTCTGCGTGTAGCCGCCAGTGGCCAGTGCGCCGCCCAGGTTCAGGCTGCCGCTGTTCAGGCGCACCATGCCGCTCAGCGCAGAGGCGTCGCCGCCGTGCTGGCCCAGCGTCAGTGCGCCGCCGCTGATGGTCAGGCCCTGGCCGCCGCTGCCGGTCAGGCTGCGCAGGAAAGTGGCGCCGGCGTCGTAGGTAACCACGCTGCCGCTGCCGCCGGTGAGCACCACGTTCAGCACATTGCTGGCGTCCGGTACGGCGCCGCCGTACCAGTTGGCGCCGTCGCTCCACAAGCCGCTGGCGCCGCCGATCCAGCTAACCGACTCAAGCTGGGTGATGTCGGCCGTCAGGCCCGGCACCGACAAGGTGTAGTTGCCCGCGTCGCCGCCAGCCAGCGCCAGCCCGGTCACGGTCACCGCCTTGCCGCTGCCGGCGTGCCTGTCGCTGTAAGCGGCAGTGCGGCCGCTGGTGTTCAGGGCCACCACGTCGTTGCCCATCACACCGCTCAGGCTGCCGCCTTCGACATAGGCGGCGGTGCCGCCGTTGTAGACGCGGTTGTTGGCCACCATGCCGCTCACCGTCAGCGCCGCCGGCGTGATGCTGGCGCTGGCGCCTATGCTGGCGGGCGACGTGCTGACGTAGTAGTTGCCGCCGTCGGCGCCGCCCACGCCCACCGAGTTGACGGTAATGGTCTTGCCGCTGCCAACGTTCTTGTCGGCGAACACCGCGCTGACCGGGCCCAGCGCCACGGTGTCGCCGCTGTACACGCCGCTGAACACGGCGTTGCTCAGCTGGGCGGCGTTGGTGCCGTCGTAGACCCGGCTCACGCCGCTGGCCGACACCAGGCCCAGGGCTGCCGGCGTGATGGTGCCCAGCGCCGTCGTGTACGGCAGATAGTTGCCGGCATCGGCGCCGCTCAGGGTCAGCGCCACGGTGATGGGCTTGCCCTCGCCCGCGTTCTTGTTGTTGAAGGTATAGCTGCCACCGGCCAGCACCGCGCCAACCTGGTCGCCATCGATGCCGGCAGCCGTCAGCGTGCCGCTGATGCTGGCGGCCAGCGTGGCGTCGTAGACCCGGGTCACGCCGCTGATGCCGCTCACCGTCAGCGGTGCGCGCTTGATCTCCGCGCCGCCGCTGCTGGCAGTGCCCAGCACGTAGTTGGCGGCGCTGGCGCCGCTCAGCTGGCCCTCGCTCAGCGTGAGCGGCTTGCCGCTGCCGGCGTGCTTGTCGGCGAACAGGGCCGAGAAGGTGGCGGCCACGTCGTCGCCGGCCACGGCGTTGGCAAAGGTCACCGTCTGGTTGGCGGCGGCCAGGGTCAGCGTGCCGTCGTACACCTTGCTGCCGCCCACCTGGGCCAGCAGGGTGCGCGGTGTGATGCTCAGCTGCGCGCTGCCGGCATAGCTGATGTCGTACTTGGTCGACCACAGCCCGCCAACCGCGTAAGTGCCCACGTTGCGCGCGCCGGCCCAGCCCAGGCTGCCCTGCGTGGCGGTGTCGCCGTCGATAAAGCCGGCGCCGCTGCTGGTGCCGCCGAAGACGGCGCCCAACGTGCCGTCATAGACCCGGCTCTGGTCGCCGCTGACTGTCACGGTGAGCGGTTTGAGCAGGCTCTTGAGCAGCGGCGTGGTGTAGCCCTCATAGATGCGCCACACCGGTCCGTCGCTGAAGTTGAAGCCGGCGAAACTCGATTGCTGCATCATCTGCGCCGGCGTCAGCGCCGTGGCGCCAGCGGCGTCGGCGCTGGTGCCGGCCTTGACGGCGTCGAAGTAGCCGTGCGTCACGCTGCCGCTGCTCAGTTGGCCGACCAGGCCACCGACATGGTCGAAACTGCCGCCCGTGATGGTGCTGCTGCTGAATGCATTGGTCACGCTGCCGGCCAGGTTCTCGCCCAGCAGCCCGCCCATATTGTCCGCCGGATTGATCAGGGCGGGGGCGGCATGCGCGCCGACCGCGCCGCTGGCGTACACATTCACCATCGTGCCGTTGCCCGCATAGCCGGTGCTGTTGCGCCCCGCCAGGCCGCCCACGTTGCGGCCGCCCAGCACGCTGCCGGACGCATACGACGCGCTGATGGCGCCGCCGGCGTTGTCGCCCACCAGGCCGCCGACGATTTCGCCGCTGGAGCTAACCGCGCCGGTGGCATAAGAATTGTCGATGCTGCCGTTGCCTTGCGCGCTGGAATAGTTGGCGCCCACCAGGCCGCCGGCATAGCCCTGGCCGGCGGTGGTCACGCTGGCGCTCGAGTGCGAACCGCTGATGGCGCCGAAGTTGTAGCCCACCAGGCCGCCGATATTGGAGGCGAACTCCGGCGCGTAGCCGCCGTGCACCGCGCCGCTGCTGCTGGCGTTGACGAGTTGCGCGCCGCTGTAGCCGGCCAGTCCGCCCACGTTGCCGATGCCGCTCACCGCTGCGCTGCTGTGCACGTTGAACAGGTGGCCGCTGGCGCCGCCGGTGGCGCCCACCACGGCGCCCACGTTCTTGCTGCCGGTCACGCTGCCGCCCGCCAGCGTCAGATCGCTGATGCTGCCGGCGAAATAGCCAAACAGCCCCACGTTGTCGATGCCGGCGCGGTTGATCACCAGGCCGTTGATGCTTTTGCCGTCGCCGTCGAAGGTGCCGCTATAGGCGTAGTCGCTATTGCCGATGGGCGTGAAGCCGGCGCCGCCGTTCCAGCCGCTGGTGCCGCTGGCATCGATAGTGTTGTCCAGCACGTAGGACTGCGAATTGGGCAGGCTGGCGACGCCCTGCAAACCGTAGACGTCCGCCAGCGCGTAGGGCGTGTCGGCGCTGCCGTTGCCGCCGCGCGCGCGCAGGAAGGAGCCGCCGCTCAGGCGGAAGTCGCCGGCGCTGAAGGCCGGCAGCGTGCTGGTGTTCTGGCTCCAGTTGCCGGCCAGCAGGTTGAAGGTACCGGCCACGGCAACGCTGCCGGTGGCGGTAATCTCGCCCGGCGCGCTCAGCGTCAGCTCGCCGGTGGCAAGCGCAGCCTGGATGGCGATGCCGCCCCGCGCGCTCAACACCAGTTTGTTGCCAAAGGAAATCGGCGCGCTCATGACGAGGTCGCCTGCACCGCTGTGCCCGGCGCCCACCGCCACTTGCAGTTCGCCCGCCTGCACCGAGGCCAGGTCGCCGCTGGTAAGGGCCAGCGTATCGGCCGGGTTGCCGGTGGCGCCCAGGTTGATGGCGTTGTCCGATTCCAGCAGCACCGATGGCCCCGACAGGGTGCCGCCGGACAAGCTCATCTTGCCGCTCTTCAGCGCAATGCTGCTCTGCGAAGCGATGGCGCCGCTGTTCGTGATGCGGTAGTTGCCGTTGCGCTGCGTGGACAGGCTCACCGCGCCGCCGGCGTTGACCGTGCCGCTGACGGTGAGATCGCCCGTGGCTGCAGTGGCCGTGAGCGTGCCGCCCGCGCTGCTGCTGCCCAGGTTGATGCTGGCGCCGCTCAGCGTGATATTGCCGCTGCCGGCGTTCAGCGTGGCAGTGCCGGCAATGCTGTTGCCGCTGTTATCCAGCGTGATGTCGGTGGCGGCCAGCGCGCCCAGGCTTTTCACCGTCAGGCCGTCAACCGGGCTGGTGGTTTGCACGATGGCGCCGCCGGCATGCAGGTTGAGCGCGGCGTTGGGCGCCGCGATGGCCGCCTTCAGGTTGATATTCTTGTCCGCGTTCAGCGTCAGGCTGTTGCTGGTGGACCAGGCCAGCGGGCTGATGACGTGGATGGAGCCGTCGCCGGTGCCGGCCGCGTTGGCGGTCTGGATGGTGACGTCGGTGGTGAGCAGCGTGTTCTGCAGCGTGCCGGTGGTGAGCAGCGAGTCGCGCACCGCGCCGGCCGGCAGGAACACCCCGGCCGCGCCGCTCAGCTGCGGCGCGTCGCCCAGCATGCCGCCATAGGAGGCAGTGGCGGCATCGGCGGCTATGTAGATGTCGGTCGGGTCCAGCAGCAGCGTGCCGGTCTTGCCGCCCGGCGCCTGGGCGCGGGTATCGACCCTGGCTTGCATGTCCAGGTAATGGCCGGAGGTTTCCACCAGGCCGCCGTTGCCGCCGGCCTGGCCGCCGCGTGCCGACAGGCTGCCAAAGACGCGGGTGTCGCCGTCGCTCCAGGCGATGATCTTGCCGCCGTCGCCCTGCCCGGTGGCGTCGGCGCGCACGCTGGCGTCGGCGCCGATATGGGTCTGCTGCGCATGCGGCACCGCCGCGTTCTTGCCTTGGTAGTCGCCGCCGATCAACACCGTGCCGCCGCCGGCCGCGCCGCTGGCGTCCACCGCCGCGTCGCCGGTCAGGCCCACGCGCTCGCCCAGCAGCTGGATCTCGCCGCCC
>NZ_BAAKJE010000226.1:0-200 GCF_059704565.1 Massilia sp. NBRC 108631 | reverse complement strand
ATGTGTAAAGCATGCCGCCAGCGTTCAATCTGAGCCAGGATCAAACTCTTCAGTTCAATCTCTGTTTAAAGTCATTGCTGACTTGGTCGCTCTTCAAAATAACTGACGATTCCTCTTGCGAGGTCACGTTTATTTCTTTTGTTGAGCGTTTAATAATTTGAGCTAAGAGGCTTGCGCCTCCGGCATCATCATCAAACGCC
>NZ_BAAKJE010000225.1:0-99349 GCF_059704565.1 Massilia sp. NBRC 108631 | reverse complement strand
CCGCGCGCCACGGCGGTGGTCACCGCCGCGATGTTGCGCACCTGGCCCGTCAGGTTCGATGCCATGAAGTTCACGTTGTCGGTCAAGTCCTTCCAGGTGCCGCCTACGCCGGGCACGTAGGCCTGGCCGCCCAGCTTGCCTTCGGTGCCCACCTCGCGCGCCACGCGCGTTACTTCCGAGGCGAAGGAGCGCAGCTGGTCCACCATCACGTTGATGGTGTCCTTCAGCTGCAGGATCTCGCCGCGCACGTCCACCGTGATTTTCTTGGACAAGTCGCCGTTGGCCACGGCGGTGGTCACTTCGGCGATGTTGCGCACCTGGGAGGTGAGGTTGCCGGCCATGGAGTTCACCGAGTCGGTCAAGTCCTTCCACGTGCCGGCCACGCCTTTCACCTGTGCCTGGCCGCCCAGCTTGCCCTCGGTACCCACTTCGCGCGCCACGCGCGTCACTTCGGAGGAGAACGAAGACAGCTGCTCCACCATGGTGTTGGCGGTGGTGGCCGCGCGCAGGTACTGGCCCTTGAGCGGATGGCCGTCCACTTCCAGCGCCATGGTCTGCGACAGGTCGCCTTTCGCCACCGCGCCGATCACGCGCGCCATTTCGGTGGTGGGGCGCACCAGGTCGTCGATCAGCGTGTTGACGGAGCTCAGGATGGTCTGCCAGCCGCCGGTCACGTTGGGCACCAGCGCGCGCTGCGTCAGGCGGCCTTCGCGGCCCACCACGCGGCTCACCTCGGTGACCACTTTGACCATTTTTTCCTTGGTCTCGATGATCTCATTGAGCGTGTCGGCGATCTTGCCCGGCATGCCAGTCCAGTCGGACGGCATGCGTACCGTAAAGTCGCCTTTTTTCAGGGCCATCAAGGTCTGCAGCAGCAGCTTGATGTCCAGTTCCTCGGCAAAGTCGGTCATGTTGTTCATCGGCGGAAATCCTCGGCAGGGGTAGCGGATATGGACGTAAAAGATACTCCGCTAAATAGCGGAGTCAAGCAGTCGTTGCACGCAGCAACACGCTGCAAAAATAGTTAGTTTAGCAATAAGGCAATACTGTTGGGAACTATTTCCAAAGATAAAACTTTCTGTCTTTCCGCCGCGCACGATAGGCGCAACGACAGCGCTCAGCCCAGTTGCTTGAGCAGGAAGGCGTAGGTCAGCGCCCACATCATGGCTTGCTGGTCGTTGTTGGCGGCGCCGGCATGGCCGCCCTCGGTATTTTCCCAGTACAGCACGTCGTGTCCCTGGCCTTGCATCAGCGCTGCCATCTTGCGCGC
The DNA here is from genome assembly GCF_059704565.1 of Massilia sp. NBRC 108631. Taxonomy (NCBI): domain Bacteria; kingdom Pseudomonadati; phylum Pseudomonadota; class Betaproteobacteria; order Burkholderiales; family Oxalobacteraceae; genus Massilia; species Massilia sp. NBRC 108631. Next base: position 98,079 of record NZ_BAAKJE010000225.1, on the reverse strand, counting down.
GTGGCCGGGATGGACGCGGTCGTCGCGGGTGGAAGTGGTGAACAGCACGCGCGGATAGCGCTTGCCGGCGTGCACGTTCTGGTAGGGCGAATAGCGCGCAATGTAGTCCCACTGCGCCGGATCGTCCGGGTCGCCGTATTCGCCCATCCAGGAGGCGCCGGCCAGCAGTTGATGGTAGCGCTTCATGTCCAGCAGCGGCACCTGGCACACCACGGCGTTGAACAGTTCGGGGCGCTGCGCCATGACGGCGCCCACCAGCAGGCCGCCGTTGCTGCCGCCCATGATGCCGAGGCGGCGCGGAGTGCTCAGGCTGCGCGCGAGCAGGTCTTCTGCCACGGCGATGAAGTCGTCGAAGGCGCGCTGGCGGTGTTCCTTCAGCGCTGCCTGGTGCCAGCGCGGGCCGAATTCGCCGCCGCCCCGGATGTTGGCCAGCACGTAGACGCCGCCTTGCTCCAGCCACGCGGAGCCGGTGACGGCGCTGTAGAAGGGCTTCAGCGACACCTCGAAACCGCCGTAGCCGTACAGCAGCGCCGGGCGTTCGGCGCCGGGCGCCGCGTCCTTGCCGCTGACGACGAAATAGGGCACGGCAGTGCCGTCACGCGAGGTGGCCTGGAACTGCTGCACCCGGCATGGCGCGGCGTCGAAATAGGCGGGCAGGGCTTTCAGCTGCAGCCGCTCGTCGCTGCCGGCCTCGGCCAGGTAGAGCGTGGTGGGCGTGAGGAAGTCGGTGACGGACAGGAAGTACTGGTCGCTGTCGATGCTGTCGAGCGCGCTCGCGTCCAGGGTGCCGAAGGCGGGCGCGTTGACGGTGCGGCGCTGCCACGCGCCGTCCACGTGGCGCAGCTCGACGATGCGGTTCTTCACGTTGTCCAGTTCATTCAGCAGCAGGGCCGAACGCGTGGCGCTGACGCCGTCGAGCGAGCTGGTGGGCGTGGGCGCGAACAGCACCGCGAAGTCGCGCTCGCCCCGCATGTGGCGCCGGAAATCCGTGGCCAGCAACGCGCCTTGCGGATAGACGGCGCCGTTCACCGTCCATTCGGAGCGCAGTTCGATGATGAGCTGGTCGCGCACGGTGTAGGCGGTGGCGTCGTCCGGCTTGTCCACCTTGACCAGGCCGGCGCCTTCGCGCAGGTACAGCTGGTTGGCGTAGAAGCTCATGGAGCGCCAGATCAGCTGGAACTCGTGGCCGGGCGTGAAGTCCTTGGCCGCGCCCACTGCCAGGTCGTCCGGCGCGCCTTCGAACACGGTCAGCGCCTGGTCCAGCGGCGTGCCCCGGCGCCATTCCTTGACGATGCGCGGGTAGCCGGAACTGGTCATGGACCCCGGGCCGAAGTCGGTGGCGACAAACAGGGTGTCGCGGTCGATCCAGGCCGAGCGCGTCTTCGCTTCCGGCAGCCTGAAGCCGTCCGCCACGAAGGCGAGGGTGGCAACGTCGAATTCGCGCAGCACGCAGGCATCGCCACCGCCGCGCGACAGCGACAGCAGGCAGCGCGTATCGCGGTGCAGGAAGTCGGCGCCGGCCCAGACCCAGTTCTCGTCCTCGGCGGCGGCCAGGGTGTCGAGGTCGAGCATGGTCTGCCACGCCGGATCGGCCAGCACGAACTGTTCCGGCGTGGTGCGGCGCCAGATGCCGCGCACATGGGTGGCGTCGCGCCAGAAGTTGTAGTAATAGCCTTCATGCAGGCTGACGTAAGGAATGCGGTCCTGCGAATTGAGGATGGTCTTGAAGCGCGCATGCAGCGCCGCGAACTGCGGCGTGGCTTCCAGTTCGCCGCTGGCGACGGCGTTTTGTCCGCGCACCCATTCCAGCGGCGCCTCGCCTGCCACGTCCTCAAGCCAGAGATGGGGATCGGCGCCGGTGGCGGTTTGGGCGGTATTCTGTCGTGCGGGCATGCAAGTCTCCATAGCGGCGCGTGGTCTCATCCGTCTATTGTGACATGCCCGGCGCATGCCTGTTGCTAGGGCGGCGCAGGCTGCTGGCTAACCCAGACCGGGGCGGACCACAGCACGGCGCCGTCGTCCTGGGTGATGCGCGCGTAGTAGAAGTGCTCGCCCGGCGTGGGGGTGATGGTGGTGCTGGCGGAGGCGCCCGGCAGCGGGGCGGCCGAGTTGCGGCGGCCGGGCTCGCCTTCGATGATGGCCAGCGCGGCTACCTGCTTGCCGCCAGCGCTGGCGTGCCGCACTTCCAGCGTCAGCGGCCCGCTGTTGCTAAAGCGCTCACCCATCAGGCGGCCGTTCGCGGTGAGAATGATCTGGGCCTGCTTGTCCATGGTGGCGAACACGCGCCGGGCGCGGATCGCGTCGAGGAAGGCGGTGGACGACAGCGCGGATGCTTGCGGTATCAATATTGCCGTGCGGTTGGGCGCCGACATGCCCCAGTTGGCGCAGTGGTTGTCCTGGTTGGTGGCAAAGGCCACGTGGTAGCCGGCCTCCAGGAGGCGCTGGCACGTTTCCTCGTAGGTGCTGCGGCGCGTTTCCGTTTCGGTGGTGTTGACGGAGAAGGCGTTGGTGTTCATCACTTCGCACAGCGCCATGGCGGCGTCGCCGTCTTCGGTGTAGCCCAGCGGCTTGCCGCCGGCGCGGAATTGGTTCTGCTTGGGATGGTTGAACTGGCCCAGCCAGCCGCGCTCGCGCATCAGCGTGTAGAGTGCGCCGTAGTCCCCCTTGGCGGTGGCGGTGTCGGCCAGCAGGTCGCCGCCGGCGTTGCGTTCCCAGCCCAGCAATTCCTGGCTGTTCAGGATGTTCAAGTGGCCGCCGCCGCTGATGACGCCCCATTCCAGGCCGTATACGGCCAGGAAGTCCGGGTGCGCTGCGCTGTAGGCGTTCGCCGCCGCCAGGCCGCTGCGGTACAAGCCGGTTGCGCGGGCCGGATCGGCGGACGCATCGGTGCCTTCCGAGCCGTCGTACATGTGGTTGTGTTCGGACGTCATCAGGAAATCCAGGCCGTGGCGGCGGGCGTAGTCGTACGCATCCTCCGGTCCGAAGGGTGCGCTTTGCGGCGCCTGGGCGCCGCTGCAATGCTCGATCGCACCGCCGCCGTCGCTGTGGCTGGTCTGGCTGTGCAGGTTGCCGTAGTAGACGGTGTAGGGCAGTTCGCCGGCGGCCGGCTGCAGGCCAGCGGCGCTGCGCGCGGCGCGGGCGGTGGGCAGCGGGGCGAACTGCCGCATGGCCAGCGGCGCCGGGTGTCCCACCATGACTTCCCAGCGTTGCCGGATGACTTCGCGCGCGCGGCCGCTGCCGGCCTCTGCGCGCAGGCGCAGCTGGTAGACGCCGTCGGGCAGGGCGGGCGCCGCGCCCTGCCGCTGCGGGCGGCGAGCGGCGCAGCACGGCAGCGTCACAGTGCCTTCGCCGTCGCGTGCCCCGCTGGCGCCGCGTTGCGTGGTAGCCGCACCACGCCATTGCCGTACGGTGTTGCCGGCCGGGTCCACCAGCTGCAGGCGCCAGCCGACCTTGCGTCCCAGCGCGCGCGGCACGGTGAAATGCAGGCGCACCGCCGCATCCGCTGCGCCCGGGCCGCCGCTTGCCAGCTGCGCCGGCACTGCCAGCACCGCGTCGAATTCGCTGTGCTCCCGCTCTGCGGCGGTGCAATTTGCGCCCCATGCGAGGCCGGCAGCGATTACCATGGCGGATGGTCGTGGAATGGCATGCATGATCACCTCCTGCTCGTTGCTTAGAGCGCAAAAAGGAGCAGAGGTTCCGTGCTTGCCATAAAACCAATCCGCGCATCACTAGCGTGTTGCTAGCAGCGGCTATGGCCAGTTAGTTCTGGTTGAGAAACCGTGTTTAATAGTATGCTGCTCCAATGCAAAACAACTTGGCATGAAGTGACCGTGAATGCGTAACCTGGGTTCCCTGCTCAAAGGCCTGATGAATTTAAGGACTGTGCTCTGGGGCATAGGCTTGTCGCTGGCAATGTCGGTCGGCATGGTGCTGTACTCGAACGCGGCGCGCGCCGTGGAAGACGACGACCGCCAGCGCTTCGACAACCTGGCGCGCAGCACCCAGTACAGTATTTCGCAGCGGGTGAAATCCTATTCGGACGTGGTGCGCGGGCTGGTGGCGCTGTTCCAGACCAGCGACTCGCTCAACCGCCAGCAGTTCCACCAGTACGTGGCCAGCCTGAACCTGCCGCAGCATTTCCCGGCCATCGAAGCGCTCAACTACGCGGTGCCGGTGACGGACGCCGAACGCGACGCCTTCGTGGCCGCCGTGCGCAACGACCGCAGCCTGAATCCGCAGGGCTACCCCAATTTCGACATCAAGCCGCCCGGCCGGCGCGACCAGTACACCGTGCTGCTCTACCTCGAGCCGATGGACAAGGTCATGGAGCGCTTCGGCGTGGACATCGGCGTCAACCCGGCCATTGCGCGCGCAATGGATTTGTCGCGCGACACCGGCCAGATCAGCGCCTCCGGCCAGCCGGTGATCGTGAAGAAGCCGCTGCCGCACATCGGCCTCGGCATGCGCCTGCCGGTGTACAAGCGCGGCATGCCGATCCACGACGTGGCCAGCCGCCGCGCGGCCTATATCGGCTCGGTCGGCATCGGCTTTTCGGTCGCCAAGCTGGTGCAGGGCGCCATCGACGAGATGGCTATCCGGCAAGTACACATGCTGCTGTACGCGGACAGCTCCACCGACGTGGAAAAGCGCCGCCTTGCCATCGAAAAAACCGACCGCCTGCTGTACAACGACGACGGCTCGATCGAAGCGGCGCCGATCGCCCCATCCAACCCGGACGAGTACATGGAAACGGTGCTGCCGATCGACTTCAACGGCACCTTGTGGAAGGCGCTGTTCCGCGTCAAGCGCTCCGACATGCACACCGGGCTGGACGCCTACTTCCCATGGATCGCGCTGGCCACCGGCTTCATCGTCACCATGCTGATCTACAGCTACCTGCTGACCATGTACTTCTCGCGCCGCAGCGCCGTCGAGCAGCGCCTGCTGCTGGATAGCGTGCTCAACAACGTGGATGCGCGCGTCTTCATGAAAGACCAGCAGCGCCGCTATATCTACGCCAACGCCAAGACCGCCGAAGCCATGGGCTTGCCGGTCGAGGACATCATCGGCAAGAGCGACCGCGAGCTGATGCCGGCCGCGCAGGCCGACGCCGCCTGGGCCGAGGAGCGCGAAGTATTCCTGGACGGCGTGAAGCGCGCCGGCGAAGAGCGCTATGTGGGCCGCGACGGCGCCGTGCAGCACTTGTGGACCGTCAAGGCGCCGGTGCGCATCGACGGCGACGTGGCGGCCGTGATCGGCCTGGCCACCGACATCACCGAGCTGCACAACCTGAAGGAGCAGGCCCAGGCCGCCAACCAGGCCAAGAGCGACTTCCTGTCCAATATGAGCCACGAGATCCGCACGCCGATGAACAGCATCATCGGCATGGCGCACCTGGCGCTGAAGTCGGTCACCCATCCCAAGCAGCGCGACTACTTGCAAAAAATCTATCACTCCGGCCAGCACCTGCTGGGCATCATCAACGACATCCTCGACTTCTCCAAGATCGAGGCGGGCAAGCTGGAGCTGGAAGTGCTGGATTTTGCGCTGGAAACCTTGCTGGGCAACGTTTCCAGCCAGCTCGGCGAAAGTGCCGCGCGCAAGGACCTGGAACTGATTTTCGAGATCTGGCCCGGCCTGTCGCACCAGCTGCGCGGCGACCCGCTGCGGCTGGAGCAGGTGCTGCTCAACTTCACCAGCAACGCCATCAAGTTTTCCGAGAACGGCAAGATCTACATCCGCGCCCGCCCGGTGGAAGACCGCGACACCCACACCGTGGTGCGCTTTGAAGTGCAGGACCAGGGGATCGGCATGACCAAGGAGCAGATGGACAAGCTGTTCCAGTCCTTCCACCAGGCCGACACCTCCACCACGCGCAAGTACGGCGGCACCGGGCTGGGCCTGGTCATCAGCAAGCAGCTCGCCGAGCTGATGGGCGGCGCGGTCGGCGTCGACAGCCTGCGCGGCCACGGCAGCACCTTCTGGTTTACCGCGCGCCTGGCCAAGGGCACCAACTTCCTGGAGCAAAGCCGCAACGACGTGCTGCAGGCTGACGTCATGGCCACCATCCAGGGCGCCAACATCCTGCTGGTGGAAGACAACATCTTCAGCCAGCAGGTGGGCCAGGAATTGCTGGAAGACGCCGGCGCCACGGTGTGCATCGCCAACAACGGCAAGGAAGCCATCGACCTGCTGCTCAAGGAGCGCTTCGATTGCGTGCTGATGGACGTGCAGATGCCGGTGATGGACGGCTACGAAGCCACGCGCCTGATCCGTTCGCATCCCAGGCTCACCGGCACCCTGGTGATCGCCATGACCGCCAACGCCGGACGCGACGACCAGGCCCGCTGCATCGCCGCGGGCATGGACGAATTCATCACCAAGCCGATTGCGCCCAATCTGTTGTTTACGGTGCTGTCGCGCTGGATGATGCAGCGTGCCGTGGAAGGCACGCGGCCGCCGCGCCTCGATGGCAGGCTAGCCGTGTCGGCCGCCGCCGGCATTGAAACGCCGCTGCCGGAAAGCCCGGCGGCGCTGGACGACGCCGCTGCCATGGCCGCCGCATCCGCATCCGCCGCCGACCTCCCCGGCGCCGGCCCGCCGGCCGGCCCCGCCGACACCCGGCCCGTGCCCGTCGCGGACGCCGACTTGTTCGACATCGCCGCGCTGGCGCAAACCTTCGGCAACAAGCACGACAAGATGCGCAAATACGCGCTGATGTTCCTGGACGCCGCGCGCGACGGCATGGTGGAAGTAAGCCAGGCCATGGCCGAAGCAGACATGACGCGCCTGGCCGAGCTGGGCCACCGCATCAAATCGTCGGCCCGCGCGGTCGGTGCGATGAGCTTCGCCGAGCTGTGCCTGGCCCTTGAGCACCTGCCGCCCGACGCCACGCCCGCCCAGGCTCAGCAAATCGTCGCGCAAATGCAGCCGCTGCTGGACGTGCTGAAGGACCACATCGCCCAGGAGTTGACGGCGCATGCGGCGGGGTAGGATCTGGGGCCGGCGGAACGCGCGCTGACAGGCGCATGCCGCCGGCCGGACTGCTCAATGCGACAGGTCCAGCACCACCCGGCCTTCGATATCGCCCTCGCGCATGCGGTCGAAGACCTGGTTGATGTTGTCCAGGCGGTCGGTCGAGACGGTCGCTTTGACCTTGCCTTCGTCGGCGAACGCCAGCGATTCCTGCAGGTCCAGGCGGGTGCCGACGATGGAGCCGCGCACTGTGATGCCGTTCAGTACCATGTCGAATATGGGCAGCGGGAAGTCGCCCGGCGGCAGGCCGTTCAGGGAAACCGTGCCGCCCCGCCGAACCATGCCCAGCGCCTGGGAGAAGGCCTTGGGCGACACCGCCGTTACCAGCACGCCATGTGCGCCGCCGATCTCTTTCTTGATCGCAGCCGCCGGGTCGGCGGTGCTGGCGTTGACGGTGAGGGCGGCGCCCAGCCGCCGCGCCAGGGCCAGCTTGCGCTCGTCGATATCGACCGCCACCACGTTCAGTCCCATGGCCCTGGCGTATTGCACCGCCATATGCCCAAGCCCGCCGATGCCGGAGATGACAACCCAGTCGCCCGGCTTGGTGTCGGTTACCTTCAAGCCCTTGTAAACGGTGACGCCGGCGCACAGGATGGGGGCAATGTCGACAAATGCGATGTCCTTCGGCAGGTGGCCCACGTAGCCGGCATCGGCCAGCGCGTATTCGGCGAACCCGCCGTTGACGGAGTAGCCGGTGTTTTGCTGCGATTCGCACAGCGTTTCCCAGCCGCCCAGGCAATGCGGGCAGTGTCCGCAGGCCGAGTACAGCCAGGGGATGCCGACCCGGTCGCCGGCCTTGACGTGCTTGACGCCCGCGCCGACTTCGGCCACGTAGCCTACGCCTTCATGGCCGGGGATAAAGGGCGGATTGGGCTTGACCGGCCAGTCGCCGCAGGCCGCGTGCAGGTCCGTGTGGCAGACGCCGCACGCCTCGATCTTGACCAGGACTTGCCCGGGACCCGGCGCCGGCACGGCCACGTCTTCAATGTGCAGCGGCTGGCCGAAGGCCCGTACCACCGCTGCTTTCATCATCTTGCTCATGGAATCTCCCTGTCGAGTGTGGGGGCCACCAGGCCCGCGTCTCAGTGATCGTAAGAAATTAATCCGCCCAAACCTTTGATCTCGATCAAAAACACCGGGAACGGATCACCTTCATTGCGTTAAATCCGGCAGGCAACAGTGCAAGTCGTGTTCGATAGTTGTCCTAGAATGGTTCGCGTCACCAGCCCCGGAGGATGCGAACCATGGATGAGTTACCCGGTACCAAGATCTCCCGCCGCGACCTGCTGATCGCGGGTGCGCTGTCCGCCACGGCGGCCGCCATTCCGCCCGTGGCGCTGGCCAAGGCACAGGACGGCGCAGCGCCGCCGGCCAGCCTGCCGCCGGTCAAGTGCGCCTTGACGGTGAACGGCGCCAGGCACGAGCTCAATGTGGACGCGCGCACTTCGCTGCTCGACGCGCTGCGCGAGCATCTGCACCTCACCGGCACCAAGAAGGGCTGCGACCACGGCCAGTGCGGCGCCTGCACCGTGCTGCTCGATGGGCGGCGCATCAATTCCTGCCTGACACTGGCTGTGATGCACGAGGGCGCGCAGGTCACCACCATTGAGGGGCTCGGCAATCCGGACAGGCTGCACCCCATGCAGGCCGCCTTCGTCCGGCACGACGGCTACCAGTGCGGTTACTGTACCCCCGGCCAGGTCTGTTCGGCGGTGGCGGTGCTGGATGAGATCAGCCAGGGCAAGCCCAGCCACGTGACGGCGGACCTGACCGCCAGGCCCATGCTCAGCGTGGAGGAAATCCGCGAGCGCATGAGCGGCAACATCTGCCGTTGCGGCGCCTACTCCAACATCGTGGACGCCATCGTCGAGGTGGGCAGCGGCGCGGCCGGGAGGGCGGCATGAGAGCCTTCACTTATCAGCGCGTGCAGTCGCCGGCCGAGGCAGCGGCGGCCGCGCAGCGTGCGCCCGGCAGCCGCTTCATCGCCGGCGGCACCAATCTGCTGGACCTGATGAAGCTGGAAATCGAAACCCCGGCGCACCTGATCGACGTGAACGGGCTGGCGCTGGACCAGATCGAAGTGCTGCCGGACGGCGGCCTGCGGGTGGGCGCGCTGGTGCGCAACACCGACCTGGCTTCCGACGAACGCGTGCGGCGCGACTACGGCGTGCTGGCGCGCGCGCTGCTGGCCGGAGCGTCGATGCAGCTGCGTAACCGCGCCACCACGGCCGGCAACCTGCTGCAGCGCACCCGTTGCCCCTATTTTTACGACACCAACCAGCCCTGCAACAAGCGCCAGCCGGGCAGCGGCTGTTCGGCCATCGGCGGCTACACGCGGCATCACGCGGTGGTTGGCGGCAGCGACGCCTGCATCGCTACCCATCCGAGCGACATGGCGGTGGCCATGCGCCTGCTGGACGCGGAAGTGGAAACCGTGAAACCGGACGGTTCGGCGCGCACCATCCCCATCGTGTCGCTGCACCGCCTGCCGGGCAATACGCCGCATATCGAAACGGCGCTGGAAGCGGGCGAACTGATCACGTCGGTGAAGCTGCCCAGGCCGTTGGGCGGCAAACATGTCTACCGCAAGGTGCGCGACCGCGCGTCGTATGCGTTCGCGCTGGTGTCGGTGGCCGCCATCGTCCAGCCGGACGGCAGCGGGCGGGTGGCGCTGGGCGGCGTGGCGCACAAGCCGTGGCGCATCGAAGCCGCCGAGCAGAACCTGGCGCGCGGCGCCGGGCCGGTGGCCGAGCAGATGCTGGCCGGCGCCCGCACCACGCCGGACAACGCCTTCAAGATCCAGCTGGTGCAGCGCACCCTGGCTTCCGTGCTGGCCGAAGCGAAGAAAGGTTGAGCCATGAAATTCAACACTCCCGCAGGCACCAATCCCATCGACCAGCTCAAAGTGGTGGGCCGCGCCACGGACCGCATCGACGGGCCGATGAAAACCAGCGGCACCGCGCCCTATGCCTACGAACAGCATGGGGTAGCGCCCGCCGCGGCCTACGGCTACGTGGTCGGCTCGGCCATCGCCAAGGGCCGCATCGCTTCCATGGACGTGGTCATGGCGCAGCGCGCGCCTGGCGTGCTGGCGGTGGTCACCGCCGCCAATGCGGGCAAGCTGGGCAAAGGCAAGTTCAATACCGCCAAACTGCTGGGCGGCCCCGAAATCCAGCACTACCACCAGGCCATCGCGCTGGTGGTGGCCGACACCTTCGAGCAGGCGCGCGCCGCCGCGCAACTGATCAAGGTGAAATACGTGCGCGAGAAGGGCGCCTATGACCTGGCGAAGGCCAAGGACAAGGCCAGGTCGCCCAGGCCCGACCCGGATTCGCCGGCCGATTCCAAGGCGGGCAACTTCGATGCCGGCTTCGCGGCGGCGCCGGTCAAGCTGGACTTGCACTACACCACGCCGGACCAGTCGCACGCCATGATGGAGCCGCACGCTTCGGTGGCCTCATGGAAGGGCGACCACGTCACCGTCTGGACCTCGAACCAGATGATCGCCTGGGGCAAGGGCGACTTGGCCAAAACGCTGGGCATCCCGAAAGAGCAGGTGCGGCTGGTGTCGCCGTATATCGGCGGCGGTTTCGGCGGCAAGCTGTTCGTGCGCGCCGAGGCGCTGCTGGCGGCGCTGGGCGCGCGCGCGGCCAGGCGGCCGGTGAAGGTGGCGCTGCAGCGGCCCCTCATGATGAACAACACCACGCACCGTCCCGCCACCATCCAGCGCATCCGCATCGGCGCCACGCGCGACGGCAAGATCACCGCCATCGGCCATGAGTCCTGGTCCGGCGATCTGCCCGGCGGCAAGCCGGAAGTGGCGGTGCAGCAGACCCGCTTGCTGTACGCCGGCGCCAACCGCATGACCAAGACCCGCCTGGCGGTGCTCGACCTGCCGGAGGGGAACGCCATGCGCGCCCCCGGCGAAGCGCCCGGCCTGATGGCACTGGAAATCGCGATGGACGAGATGGCCGAGAAGCTGCAGATGGACCCGGTGCGCTTCCGCATCCTGAACGACACCAAGGTCGATCCCGAAAAGCCCGGCCGGCCGTTCTCGCAGCGGCGCCTGATCGACTGCTTGCGCAGTGGGGCGGAACGCTTCGGCTGGAACGCGCGCAAGCCGGTGCCGGCCAGCGTGCGCGACGGCCGCTGGCTGGTGGGCATGGGCGTGGCGGCCGCTTTCCGCAACAACCTGGTGATGAAGTCGGCCGCGCGCGTGCGGCTGGAGCGGGACGGCAGCGTCACCGTGGAAACCGACATGACCGACATCGGCACCGGCAGCTACACCATCATTGCGCAAACCGCGGCCGAAATGCTGGGCGTGCCGCTGGCCAGCGTGGCCGTGCGCCTGGGCGATTCGGAATTCCCCGTCTCGGCCGGCTCCGGCGGGCAGTGGGGTGGCAACAGCGCCACCTCCGGGGTGTACGCGGCATGCGTGAAACTGCGCGAGGAGGTGGCGCGCAAGGCTGGCTACCCACCGGCGGACGCCGTGTTCGCCGATGGCCAGGTGAGCGCGGGCGGCAAGTCCACGCCGCTGGCCAAGCTGGCCGAAAGCGGCGAAATCGTGGGCGAGGACGCCATCGAATTCGGCAAGCTGGACAAGGAATTCCAGCAATCGACCTTCGGTGCGCATTTCGTCGAAGTGGGCGTGGACGCGGCCACCGGCGAAACCCGCGTGCGGCGCATGCTGGCCGTGTGCGCGGCCGGGCGCATCCTCAACCCCAAGTCGGCGCGCAGCCAGGTGATCGGCGCCATGACCATGGGCGTGGGCGCCGCGCTGATGGAGCACCTGGCGCTGGACAAGCGCCACGGCTTCTTTGTCAACCACGACCTGGCCGGTTACGAAGTGCCGGTGCACGCCGACATACCGCACCAGGATGTGATCTTCCTGGATGAAACCGACCCCATTTCCTCGCCCATGAAGGCCAAGGGGGTGGGCGAGCTGGGCATCTGCGGGGTCGGTGCGGCGGTGGCCAACGCCATCTACAACGCCAGCGGGGTGCGGGTGCGGGATTATCCCATTACGCTGGACAAGCTGCTGGCGCGAATGCCGGCCTACACTTAAAGCCGGTCTGGGGTGATAATGGCGGTTCCGGCGCCGCCTTTACACTTCATCTATGGAATCAAGCATCACCCCAGGCCTGTTGATCCTGCATGGCAACCAGATGGAATTGCTGCGCGCGGCCGTGTTCCAGTGGCTGCGCAACCATCCGCTGGCGCCGCTGGAGTCCGACATTTTCCTGGTGCAGTCGAACGGCGTGGCCGAATGGCTGAAAATTGCGCTGGCCGAGGAAATGGGCGTGTGCGCCGCCAACCGCGTGGCGCTGCCGGCGCGCTTCCTGTGGGAGACTTACCGCGGGATGCTGGGGCGCGACCGGGTGCCGCGCATTTCCGCTTTCGACAAAGGGCCGCTGACCTGGCGCCTGATGCGCTTGCTGCCTACGCTGCTGGCCGACGAGGTGTTCGCGCCGCTGCGCCACTTCCTCGGCGACGGCGACCCGGAACGCCGGCTGCAGCTGGCCGAACGCCTGGCCGACTTGTTCGACCAGTACCAGGTCTACCGCGCCGACTGGCTCACCGACTGGGCCGAAGGGCGCGACGCGCTGCGCACGGCGCGCGGCGAGAGCATCCCGCTGGCGCCGGACCAGCAATGGCAGGGCGCGTTGTGGCGCGCGGTGATCGCCAGCGTGCCGGAGCAGGAACGCGGGCTGGGGCGCGCCACCGTGCACACCGAGTTCGTGCTGGCCGCCGAGCGCGGCGAACAGCCGCAGGGCAAGCTGCCGCGCCGCATCGTGCTGTTCGGCGTGTCGGCGCTGCCGTACCAGACCTTGCAGGCGCTGGCCTCGCTGGCGCGCTACACGCAGGTGGTGCTGGCGGTGCCCAATCCCTGCCAGTTCTACTGGGGCGACATCATCGAAGGGCGCGATCTGCTGCGTTCGGCGCATCGCCGGCAGCAGCTGCGCAACGGCGTGGACCTGGGACTGATTCCGCTGGAGGAACTGCACGCGCACAGCCACCCGCTGCTGGCGAGCTGGGGCCGCCAGGGGCGCGACTTCGTGCGCATGCTGGACGAGTTCGACGCGGCTGCCAACGAGGCAGCGCAGCTGGCGCAGGAACGCGGCGACGGTGGCGCCGTGGCGCCGCTGCGGGTGGACCTGTTCAGCGACGGCGACGGCGACACCATGCTGGCGCAGATGCAGGCCGCGGTGCGCGACCTGCTGCCGCTGTCCGACCACCACTACCCGCAGCCGCCGGACGATGACCGCTCCATCGAGCTGCACGTGGCGCACAGCGTGCAGCGCGAAGTGGAAGTGCTGCACGACCAGCTGCTGGCCATGTTCGCCGCCGCCCAGCACACAGACCGCCCGCTGCGTCCGCGCGACGTGGTGGTGATGGTGCCGGATATCGACGTCTTCAGCGCAGCCATCCACGCCGTCTTCGCGCAGCACAAGCGCAGCGACCCGCGCTACATCCCGTTCGAAATCGGCGACGTGAACGACCGCAGCGTGAATCCGCTGCTGGTGGCGCTGGAATGGCTGCTGCGCCTGCCGCAGCAGCGTTGCCGGCAGAGCGAGGTGCGCGACTTGCTGGACGTGCCTGCGCTGGCGGCCCGTTTCGGCCTGGAGGAAGAAGACCTGCCCACGCTGGGCCTGTGGATCGAGGGCGCCGGCGTGCGCTGGGGCCTGGACCAGCAGCACCGCGCCGGCCTGGGCCTGGCGCCGGCCGGCGAGCAGAATGCGTGGATCTTCGGCGTGCGGCGCATGCTGCTCGGCTACGCCAGCGGCAGGGACACGGCCTTCAGCGGCATCGAATCGTACGGCGAAGTGGGCGGGCTGGACGCCGCGCTGGCCGGCTCGCTGGCGCAACTGGTGGAAGCCTTGCTGCACTGGCGCGCCTTGCTGGCGCAGCCGCGTTCCCCTGCTGAATGGGGCGTGCAGGCGCGCGCGCTGCTGGCGGCCTTCTTCAACGCGCGCGAGGAGGGCGACCGCCTGACTTTGGCACTGCTGGACGACACACTGAACCGCTGGCTGGAGACCTGCGAAGGCGCGGGCTTCGACGAAGCGGTGCCGCTGGCGGTGCTGCGCGAGTCCTGGCTCGGCGCGCTGGACGAGCCGACGCTGGACCACCAGTTCGTGTCTGGCGGCGTCACCTTCTGCACCTTGATGCCGATGCGCGCGGTGCCGTTCCGCGTGGTCTGCCTGCTGGGCATGAACGACGGCGACTTCCCGCGCCGCGCCCGCAAGGCCGACTTCGACCTGCTGGCGCTGCCCGGCATGGCCCGTCCGGGCGACCGCTCGCGCCGCGACGATGACCGCTACCTGATGCTGGAAGCGGTACTGGCCGCGCGCGACAAGCTGTACCTCAGCTGGGTGGGCCGCCATGTGCGCGACAACAGCGAACAGCCGCCGTCGGTGCTGGTGGCGCAGCTGTGCGACTACCTGAAGGCCGGCTGGCATGTGGACTTGGCCGCGCGCACCACTGAACACGCCCTGCAGCCCTTCAGCCGCCGCTACTTTGAAGCCGGCGGCCTGCTGACCTACGCCGGCGAATGGCGCACCGCGCACACCGCCGCACCGGCGTCCGCGTCCGATGCCGGCGGCGCCGCGCCAGGCGCCCGCGCAGCTGCCGGTACCGCCGCGCCTGACGCCGGCGCCGATGCCGCCGCGCCGTCCGTGACCGCCGGCATTCCGCCCTACGAGCTCGAACCCAGTTTCCGCCTGCGCCTGAACAACCTGGCCAGTTTCATGCGCCAGCCGGTGCGCTACTTCTTCCGCCAGCGCCTGGGCGTGATGTTCGCCGAAGCGGCGGTGGTGGGCGAGGACGAGGAACCGTTCGCCCTGAATGCGCTGCAGCGCTACCAGCTGGAAGACATGATGCTGGACGACAGCGGCGAACCTGAACCGATGGCCGATGTGCGCGCCAACCTCACCGAGCGCGCCGAGCAGCTGGGCCGCGAAGGCCGCTTGCCGATAGGCCTGATCGGCAAGCAGGAACAGGCCAAACTGGTCGACGCCCTGGTGCCGGTGCGCACCGCGTGGCTGCAGCTGTGCGCCCGCTACCCGCTGCCCGCGCCCAAACTTCCGGTCAGCCTGGAATTCGGCGCGGCGGGGGACAGCATCGTCCTGGAAGACTGGGTCGACCAGCTGCGCAGCAACGGCACCGACAAAGTCTGGCTGGCGCAAATCTCCTCCAAGGCCGCCACCAAGGCCAAGGATGAATACAAAGGCCGTGGCGACAAGCTCATTCTTATGTGGCTGCGTCAGCTGGCCGCCGCCGCGCAAGGCGAATCCGTTACCGGCTACCTGGCCGCGCGCGACGTGATCGTCAAGATGGACCCGCTCGGCTTGCAGCACGCGCGCGAAACGCTGGCCCGCGTGGTCGCCATCTGGCGCGACGGCATGAACCGCCCATTGCCCACCGCCTGCAAGACCGGCCTGGCGCTGGTGCAGGGCGGCGACCCGCGCGCCACGTACGACGGCGGCTTTGAAGTGAACGGCGAGAGCGACGACCTGTGTCTGGCCCGCCTGTGGCCGGACTTCGCGGCGCTGGCCGGCGAAGCCGAATGGGCCGACGTCGCGCAGGAACTCTACGGCCCGCTGGCCGAATGGATGGCGCAGCAAATAACGATAACGCCCATCGCAGGCGAGGACGAATAATGAGCTTGCTCGCACCACTGACTTTCCCGCTGCACGGCTCGCGGCTGATCGAAGCCAGCGCCGGCACCGGCAAAACCTGGACCATCGCCGCATTGTATGTGCGGCTGGTGCTGGGCCACGGCGGCGAGCATGCCTACCGCCGTCCGCTGCTGCCGGCCGATATCCTGGTAATGACCTTTACCCGCGCCGCCACGCGCGAACTGTCCAACCGCGTGCGCGAGCGGCTGATTGAAGCGGCGGCCTACTTCCGTGGCCAGTCCGATAAACAGGACGGCTACCTGGACGCCCTGCTCGACTCGTATCCCTCGCACGAAGCGCGCCAGCAGGCCGCGCACCGGCTCATGCTGGCTGCCGAGACCATGGACGAAGCGGCCATCTTCACCATCGACGCCTGGTGCCAGCGCATGCTGCGCGAGCACGCTTTCGACAGCGGCAGCCTGTTCGACGAGGAACTGGTGGGCGACGAGGGCGCGCTGTTCGAGGACGCCGCGCACGACTACTGGCGCCAGCACGTCTATCCCTTGAAGGAAGCTGCGCTGGAGCAGTTGCTGGGCTGCTGGCCGGACGTGGAAGCGCTCAAGCGCAGCGTGCGCGAACTGTCGCGCCGCAGCGAGTTCGTCGCCGAGGCGGATAGCGAGCATACCGCGCAGCCGGGCCTGCCATCGCAGCCAGAACCGCTGGACGCGCTGATCGCGCGCGTGCTGCGCTTCCAGCGCTCCCAGCTGCTGGAGCTGAAAGACGGCTGGGGCGAGCGCGCCAACCGCATGGAGCAGTGGATCGCGCAGCAGCGCGAAGCCGCGCCCAAGTGCTTCAACGGCGTGAAGATGAAACCGGAAACACTGGTCAAATGGTTCGACGGCTTGCGCGCGTGGGCCCAGGACGACTATCAGGTCTTGCCCGACATCAGCGACACGGCCTGGCGCCGCCTGACCCCTGACGGCATCGCCGATGCTTGCGCCAAGGGCTACAGCCCGGCGGTGCCGGACGACTTCGACGCCACCGCGCTGCTGGCAGCCGGCCTGAAAGAGATCGAGCCGCTGGCGCACCCGCTGTACCGCCACGCGGCAGCGGCCATCGCCCGCCGCATGGCGGAACTGAAGCGCCGCACGCGCCAGTTCGGCTTTGCCGACATGCTGGAACGCCTGCGCGCCGCGCTGCTGGGCGAGAACGGCGCCGCGCTGCGCAAGCGCATCACCGAGCAGTACCCGGTGGCCATGGTGGACGAATTCCAGGATACCGCGCCGATCCAGTACCAGATCTTCGACCTGTTGTACCGCGTGGCGGCCAACGAAGCCGAGACCGGCCTGTTCCTGATCGGCGACCCCAAGCAGTCGATCTACGGCTTCCGTGGCGCCGACATCCACAGCTACCTGTCGGCGCGGCTGGCCACCGAAGGGCGGCACTACCAGCTGGGCACCAACTTCCGCTCCACGGCGGCGCTGGTGGCGGCGGTCAACCAGGTCTTCCTGCACGCCGAGGGGGCGGCCCCCGGCGAAGGCCTGGCGCGCGGAGCCTTCCGCTTCCGCAAGGCCGACGGCAGCAACCCGCTGCCCTTCGACGCGGTGGGCGCAAACGGACGCAAGGAGCGGCTGGTCGGCGCCGCCGGCCAGGTAGAGGCGCTGACGGTATCCTGCAGCGTGGCCGACGACATGAAGGCGGACGCCTACCGGGAATTTTTCGCCTGGCATTGCGCCGAGCACATCACCGCCATGCTGAACGACCCGCGCGCCGGATTCGACGGGCCGGACGGCTTCAAGCGCCTGCAGCCGGCCGACATCGCGGTGCTGGTGCGGGACGGCAAAGAGGCGGCGGCGATCCGGCGCGCGCTGCAACGGCGCAAGGTGATCAGCGTCTACCTGTCGGACAAGGATTCGGTGCTGGAGAGCGAGGAAGCGGGCGACGTGCTGCGCTGGCTGTCGGCGCTGGCCAATCCGCTGGACGGCGGCCTGGCGCGGGCCGCGTTCGCCACGCGCACGGCGGGCTTGCCGCTGGCCGAACTGGCGCGCCTGTCGGCCGACGAGCTGGCGTGGGAAGCGCGCGTGGAGCAGCTCAAGGCGCTGCACGTGGTGTGGCAGCGGCAGGGCGTGCTGGCCATGCTGCGCCGCTTCATCCACGAACTGAACCTGCCGGCCAGCTTGCTGGCGCAGGCGGGCGGCGAACGCCGGCTGACCAACCTGCTGCACCTGGCCGAACTGCTGCAGTCGGCCAGCCGCCAGCTGGACGGCGAGCAGGCGCTGATACGCTGGCTCGCCGAGCAGGTCGAGGGCGGCGGCGAGGGCGGCGACGAGCGGGTGCTGCGGCTGGAAAGCGACGCGGAGCTGGTGCAGGTGGTCACGGTGCACAAGTCCAAGGGCCTGGAGTATCCGCTGGTGTATCTGCCGTTCGCCACCACGGCGCGCAAGGTGGACCGGCGCAACCGCAGCTTCTTCGAATACACGGGAGAGGACGGCAAGCGCAGGATAGACATGTCGCTGTCGGACGAGGCGCTGGCGGCGGCGGAGGCGGCGCGGCTGGAAGAGGACTTGCGGCTACTGTACGTGGCGCTCACGCGTCCGCGCCATTTCCTGTGGCTGGGCGTGGCCGCGCGGGGCGCCAGCTTGCTGCACGACTCGGCGCTGGGCTATCTGCTGACCGGCGGCGAACCCTTGCCGGGGGCTGAGCTGCTGGCGCGCTGGGAACAGGTGAAAGGCGGTTGCGAGGCGATTTCCGTACGCGCGCTGGAGCAGGCCGGCGCGCTGACCATGCTGAACCGTGTCGAACAGCGCCCGGAGCTGGTCGAGGCGCAGCGCTTCGAGGGCGACTTCGAACGCGACTGGTCGGTCGGCAGCTTCACCTCGCTGGCGCGGCGCGGCAACGGCCCCGGCGCCGCAGCCTACGGCGGCGCGCATGCATCGGGCCACGGCGCATCGCTGGCCAGCGCCGGCGCAACATCGGCCGCTGCCGGCGCGCCGTTCGACTCGCCGTTCGACACACCTGCCGGCGAACCGTTCGGCGCCGCCGGCCTGGCTGGCGGCCGCCACGTGCCGCGCAGCTCGGGCGAGGAAAAGCTGCTGGAAGGGCTGGACGCGCCGCCCATCCTGCGTCCCGAGGACGCCCCCTGGCACCGCTTCCCGCGCGGCTCGGTGCCCGGCAATTTCCTGCACGAGCAGCTGGAGTGGATGGGCCAGGAAGGCTTCGGCGAGGTGCACGATCCGCACTTCGACCAGCGCCTGTTACGCCGCATCGAGCGCGCCGGGTGGTCCAACCGCGCCGACGACACGCTGGCCTGGCTGCGCGCCATCGCCACGACGCCGCTGCCGCAACTCGGCGCGTCGCTGTCCGGCCTGCACGCCGTGCTGCCCGAGATGGAATTCTGGTTCCCCAGCGAGCGCCTCCGCACTGGCGCGCTGGACCGCCTGTGCCGGCGCCACCTGCTGTGCGGCGTGCCGCGCCCAACGCTGCCCGAGCGCCAGCTGCACGGCATGCTGAAAGGCTTCACCGACCTGGTGTTCGAGCACGAAGGGCGTTACTGGGTGCTGGACTACAAATCGAACGCGCTGGGCGCGGGCGACGCGGCCTACCAGACGCCGTCGCTGGCGGCCGGCATGGCCGAGCACCGCTATGACATCCAGGGCGCCATCTACATGCAGGCGCTGCACCGCCTGCTGCGCAACCGCATGGGCGAGGCCTACGATCCGGCCCAGCACCTGGGCGGCGCCATCTTCTTCTTCCTGCGCGGCGTGGGCAACGCGCACACGCGCGGCTGTTACCTGCTGGAGCCGGAGGCGGCCCTGCTGGACGGGCTGGACGAATTACTGAACGAGGCACCACAGCTTGGACACATCCATGAAACCTGACGCGCATGCCGCTACGCCGCAGGCCGCAGCAATGCAAGCGGCGGCGCTGCTGGAGCAGATCGACGCGCTGACCGAAGCGGGCCAACTGCGGCGCCTGAGCGGCGCCTTTGCGCGCTTTGTCGGCTCGCTGGGCCACAACTCGCCGCCGCTGATGCTGGCTTGCGTGCTGTTGTCCGAGCTGGAAGGGCGCGGCCACAGCTGCCTGCTGCTGTCCGAGCTGGCCGGCGACCCGCGCACCCTGCTGGGCTGGAACGAGGACGACTGGAGCGCCTTGCGCAACGCCGCCGGCGCGCTGCCCAAATCGGTCGCCGCCTGGCGCGCCATGCTCTACCAATGCGAGCAGGTCTGGCCGGTGCAGGACCTGGACTTCCAGCAGCCGCTGGTGCTGGACGGAGAACGCCTCTACCTGCGCCGCTACTGGCGCGACGAAACCACGGTGGCGCACGCGGTGCGCGAGCGCGCCGCCACGCCGCGCCTGGTGGACGTGGGACGGGTGCGCCACTGGCTGGATGTCCTGTTCGACCATGCGCCGCGCGAGGGCGGGCCGGACTGGCAGAAGATCGCCTGCGCGGCTGCCTTGCGCAGCAATCTTGGCATCATCACCGGCGGCCCGGGCACGGGCAAGACCTACACCGTCGCGCGCCTGTTGGCGCTGCTGTTCGCCACCGCCGGAGGCGGCGCGTCCGCGGCCGGCCTGCGCATAGCGCTGGCGGCGCCCACCGGCAAGGCCGCCGCGCGCCTCAAGCAGTCCATCGACCACGCGCTGGAGGACCTGGCCAGGCGCGTGCCCGAGCTGCACCTGCCGGAGCTGGCTGCCCGCATGGGCGCCGCGCGCACCTTGCACAGCCTGCTCGGCGCGCGGCCGGACACGCGCAGCTTCGTGCACCATCGCGGCAACCCGCTGGACGTGGACGTGCTGATCGTGGACGAGGCGTCGATGGTGCACCTGGAAATGATGGCCGTGCTGCTCGATGCGCTGCCTGCCAACGCGCGCTTGATCCTGCTGGGCGACAAGGACCAGCTGGCGTCGGTGGAAGCGGGCGCGGTGCTGGGCGACTTGTGCCACGACGCGCAGGCCGGCGGCTACAACGCCGCCACGGTGGACTACATCCGCGCCGCCACCGGCCAGGACATCCCGCCCGGCTTCCAGGGCGGCGCCGGTGCGCTGGCGCAGCAGACCGTGATGCTGCGCGAAAGCCGCCGTTTCGGCGGCCCGATCGGGCAACTGGCGCTGGCCGTCAATGCGGGCGACGCGCCAGCCGTGCGCGCCGTGCTGGGCGCCGACAGCGGCGGCAAGCTTGCATGGATCGACCCGGCGCAGCAGCAGGACGTGCTGCAGCTGGCCCTGTCCGGCCGTCCCGGCACGAATGGCGGCCACCAGTACGGCGGCTATCAGAATTATCTGCGCATGATCAAGTCCGCCGACGCCAGGCTGCTGGCCGAGCCGGGGCCGGCGCATGACGCGTGGGTGCTGGCAGTGCTGCGTAGCTTCGAAGCGTTCCGCATCCTGTGCGCGGTGCGCGAAGGGGAGTGGGGCGTGACCGGGCTGAACGAAGCCATCGAACAGCGGCTGGAAGCGGCCGGTCTGCTGCGCAAGCGCAGCGAGTGGTACGTGGGGCGGCCTGTCATGGTTACCCGCAACGACTACGGCACCGGTGTTTTCAACGGCGACATCGGGCTGACCTTGCCCGACCCGGCGCGTCCCGGCTCGCTGCGCGTGTACTTCAGCGAGGGCGCCAGCATCCGCAGCGTGCTCGCCACGCGGCTGCGCCAGGTCGACACCGCGTTCGCCATGACGGTGCACAAATCGCAGGGATCGGAGTTCGCCCACACGGTGATGGTGCTGCCGCGCGAGGGCGGCGCTGTGCTGGCGCGCGAACTGGTCTACACCGGCATCACGCGCGCCAAGGAGCACTTCACGCTGTGCACCCCGTCGGCAGCGGTGCTGGACACCGCTATCGGACAGCGCACGCAGCGCGCCAGCGGCCTGCGCGCGCTGATCAGCGCATGATCAACGCTAAATCACCGCTAAAACAACACTTAAGCGGCGTCAGGACGCGCGGCGGCGGCGCGGATTCTTGGTGGCCGGCGCCTTTTTGCGGCTGGAGGCGCGCATCACGCGCGGCTTGGCCTCTTCTTCCGCGCCGGAGATGAAGCGGCGGATGTTGAAGGCGTCCATCAGCCGCGCCGAGTTGGCCTTGGCGTTCAGCAGCACCAGGGTGGCGTTCTTGCCGGCCGAGGTGATGCGCATGATCAGGCAGCGGCCCGCTTCCTCGGTGTAGCCGGTCTTGGACATGCCGATGTCCCAGCCCTTGGCGCCCACCAGGCGGTTGGTGTTGTGGTACTCCACCTTGCGGCCCTTGATGTTGATGATCTCGTTCTTGTCCGTCGTCATGCGGCGGATCGCCTCGTACTTGGAGGCGGCGGCGGCCATCTTCACCAGTTCGGAGGCGGTCGACTTGTTGTTCGGCGACAGGCCGGTGGGCTCCTCGATCACGGTCTGGGTCAGGCCCAGCGCGCGGATCTTGGCGTTGACGGCGGCCTTGAAGGCCGGCGTGCCGCCCGGGTAGGTGCGGCCCAGCGAGGCGGCGGCGCGGTTGTCCGAGGACATCAGCGCCAGCTGCAGCACGTCGCCGCGCGGAATGGCCGCGCCCACCGGCACGCGCGAGGTGCTGTGCTTGAGGGTGTCGACGTCTTCCTTGTCGATCTCGATTTCCTCATTCATGTCCTGCTTGGCGTCCAGCACCACCATGGCCGTCATCAGCTTGGTCAGCGAGGCGATCGGCACCACGGCGTTGGCATTCTTTTCCACCAGGATCTTGCCGGTGTCGTCTTCGACTACCAGCACCGACTGCGAGCCGAGCGGCATCGCCATAGCGGCGGCGCTCAAGGACATCAGCAGGGCTGCTACTGTTTTCTTGATCATTTTTGTCTTCGGAATGAGAGTATTCGGACGGGGGCGGCGGGATAGAATTTTACTATCTATGCGGCAACGTTTCCCCAGAATCGACAATACAGGAAATCGCGTAACTCGTCTATTGAATGTGAGGCGCACGCTTGAGCGGGCGCAAAAAAAAGCCCCGCAGAGCAACTGCGGGGCCGGGGTAGCGCGAAAACGCTGGGCTAAGGCTTATTTCGTGGCGTAGATCTTGTCGAATTCACCACCATCGTCGAAGTGTTTCTTCTGCGCGGCGCGCCAGCCGCCGAACACCGTGTCCACGCTCAGCAGCGTGATCGGCTTGAAGGCGGCGGCGTACTTCTTGGCCACCGCTTCCGAGGTCGGGCGCAGGTGGTGCTTGGCCAGGATGTCCTGGCCGGCGTCGGAGTAGAGGAAGTTCAGGTAGGCGGTCGCTTCCTTGCGCAGGCCGCGCTTGTCGACCACCTTGTCCACCACCGCCACCGGCGATTCGGCCAGGATGGAGACGGCCGGGTAGACCACTTCGAAGTTGTCGCCGAATTCGCTGCTGACCAGCTGCACTTCGTTTTCAAACGTCACCAGCACGTCGCCGATCTGGCGCTGGGTGAAGGTGGTGGTGGCGGCGCGGCCGCCGGTGTCCATCACCGGCACGTTCTTGAAGATCTTGCCCACCAGCTCGCGCGCCTGCGCTTCGTTGCCGCCTTTTTTCAGCACCGAACCCCATGCGGCCAGATAAGTGTAGCGGCCGTTGCCGGAAGTTTTAGGATTCGGGATCACCACCTTCACGTCCGGCTTGGCCAGGTCGGTCCAGTCCTTGATCTGCTTGGGATTGCCCTTGCGCACCAGGTAGACCACGGTGGAGTAGAACGGCGCGGCGCCGTGCGGGAACTTGGTTTTCCAGTCCGCCGCGACCAGGCCGCGGTCGGCCAGCAGGTCCACGTCGTTGGCCTGGTTCATCGTCACCACCGATGCTTCCAGGCCGTCGGCCACGGAGCGCGCCTGCTTGGACGAGCCGCCGTGCGACTGGTTTACGGTCAGCGTGACGCCGGTCTTCTTCTTATAGTCGGCGATGAAGGCCGGGTTGATATCCTTGAACACTTCGCGCATCACATCGTAGGAAACGTTCAGCAGCACGGGGTCGGCGGCCCAGGCATTGCCGGCCAGCGGCAGCGCGGCGGCGGCCACGGCAGCGAGGAAGAAACGGCGTGGCAGCTTGCCTGCACCTAATACGGAAATTTTCTTAGACATTATTGGCTCTCGTAAAAAACATATATGCATGGTCTATAATTCGGCCGGGAAAAGATACGAATTTTTCGTAATATGCTTAGACCGCAGCTGGCTTTCATGGTGCGGGTCGAGCGGCCCGACGGTTTTCTTACCGCTGGTGTATAGTCGGCCTGTGACGCCATGCGGCGGGTAATTTTTTTGAACACAATGAGTCTTGAAATTCGTATTGCTGCATCGGAAGACGCTTTTGCAGCGTGCAATGTGCTGCGCCGCTCCATTACCGAGTGCTGCGTGCTCGACCATAAGAACGACCCCGGCATCCTGGGCGCATGGCTGGGCAACAAGACCCCGCAGACCGTGGCGAGCTGGTTCGAATCCCCGACGAATTACTGCGTGGTGGCGCTCAAGGACGGCGAGGTGATCGGCGTGTCCCTGCTGACCGGCGCCGGCAAGCTGGCGCTGTGCTACCTGCTGCCGGAGGCGCGCGGCCAGGGCGCCGGCAAGGCCATGCTGGCCAAGGTGGAGGAAACTGCCTGCAACTGGGGCGTGAAGGCGGTGCAGCTGCACAGCACGGCCACCGGCGAGGAATTCTTCGCCAGCCAGGGCTATATCCGCTCCGGCCACGTGCGCTCGCCGTATGGCGTGGACACCATCTTTTTCTGGAAACAGCTCGACCGCAGCGCGGAGCCGGACGCCAGCCAGCGCAAGCGCTTCTGCAACTGCAACTCGGCCTGAGCCGCTCCCCCATGCCCGACATCACGGTCGCCCGCCAGGCTATCTTCCCGACCACGCTGTGGTCCTTCGATCTCACTTTCCTGCAGCAGCATTTCCCGCTCTGGCTGAACGCGGCGGGGCAGTGGCGCGCGGCCCAGCCGCAAGCGGCCGGCGGCAGTATGCGCCAGGGCTGGAACAGCGCGGCCACCTTGTTCGAGCAGCCGGTGTTCGCGCCGCTGCACGAGGCGGCGCAAGCCTGTTTCGGCCAGGCCTTGCAGGAAATGCAGCTGCCCGGCGCGGTGCGTTTCCGCATGGAGGCCTGGCTGGAGGTGCATGAGCGCGGCTGCTTCAACATGCCGCACATGCACGCCAACCGCTTGCTCAGTGGATGTTTTTATCTGCAGGTGCCGCAGCAGGCCGGGCCGCTGCTGTTCCGCGATCCGCGCCCGGCCGTTGCACTGGGGCAGGTGGCGGGACGCGGGGCCAACGGCGGCGGCATGACGGCGGCCCAGCCCAGCGCCGGCCAGTTGCTGGTGTTCCCGAACTGGCTGGAGCAGCAGCTCGAGCCGCATGCGGACGCGGCGCCGCGCGTGGCCATCGGCATCAACGCGGTCGCCGCGTAGCCGTCCCGGCACCCGCGCAGGAGACGGGGCCCGCGCGGCGCGGTCCCTGCGTGCGGCCGCTCAGCACATGGCGCAGGCCTGGCTCTGGACCGCGCCGGCCCGGCTGCCGTGCGCATTCAGCGCGGCGCCGTCCTGCACCTTGCCATCGGCGAACATCTTCAGCTCGCCCGGCACGAACGCCACCCAGGGCTCGTTGGACGTGAGCGGCGCGGTGGCGATGACGGCCATGCGGTCATGCACGCCGTTGTGGTGGCGGAAGTCGATGCTGCGTTCGCAGTCCACCAGGCTGGCCACCGAGAACGGCCAGGCGCGCGCCACGTAGTGCAGCTGGGTGGAGCAGTGGGCGAACAGCGTTTCCCCGTTCGACAGCAGGAAGTTGAAGGTGCCGTGCACGGCGATCTCCGCGCTCAGCTCGGATACCGCCACATACAGCGCGCGCCGGCTGGGCGCGGTCCGGAAGCGGTCCGCCAGGCCGGACATCAAATGGCAGAAGGCGCGTTCGCTGTCGGTGTCGCCGCCCGGCGTGTAGGCGCCCGGGTCGG
This sequence comes from Massilia sp. NBRC 108631, assembly GCF_059704565.1. Classification (NCBI taxonomy): domain Bacteria; kingdom Pseudomonadati; phylum Pseudomonadota; class Betaproteobacteria; order Burkholderiales; family Oxalobacteraceae; genus Massilia; species Massilia sp. NBRC 108631. The sequence continues at coordinate 72,528 of NZ_BAAKJE010000225.1, read as the reverse complement.
GGTGGAAGCCTTTCAGGTCGCCGTTGTGCGCGAAGGACCAGGTCTTGCCCCACAGTTCGCGGGTGAACGGATGGCTGTTCTCCAGCGCCACGCGGCCCTGCGTGGCCTTGCGGATGTGCGCCACCACGTTGCTGGCCTTGATGCGGCGGCGCTTGATCTGCTCGGCCAGCGGCGACTCTATGGTGGCGCGGTGCTCGGTGAACAGGCGGCAGCCGCGCCGCGTGTGGAAGGCGATGCCCCAGCCGTCCTTGTGCTCGCCGGTGCGGCCGCCGCGTTCGGCAAAGCCGGCGAAGGAGAAGCGCAGGTCGGCTGGTTTGCTGCTGTTCATTCCTAGTAACTGGCACATGGCGGCGGCGCGTTGAGCGGATGGTGGCGGATGGGCTTACGATACGGGCGCGCCGCCGGGACGGGAACGAATCTTTCGGCATATTCATATACGCAGCTTGAATCGCCTTCCTCATGCGGATTTTGCATAAGGAACGGTGAAACGATTCGTTCTGGCGGCGCTCCGGCTCGGTTAGTCTGCGGCTTGATTTGCCGCTAAACCAACGCCGCTGGAGCACCGAATGACTTATCCCGTACTGAAACAATACCTGGCCCGCTTGTCCGGGCAGGGCAGCGCAGGCCCAAACAACAGCACCAGCATCTGGCTGGACGCGGACGGCCGCGCCCAGGGCCGCTTCTTCAACTGCACCATGACCAGCGCGTTCCAGCCGGTGCGCGAGCTGTCGCAGGGGCGGGCGGTGGCGTACGAGGGCCTGGCGCGCAGCGTGTCGGCGGCGGACCAGGGCTTGTCGCTGTGGAAGCTGCTGGACCATGCGGCCAGCGACGACGAGTCGATCGAGCTGGACCGGCTGTGCCGCATGCTGCACGCGATCAACTTCTTCCGCCAGGAAGACAGCGGTGGCGCCGACCTCTGCTTGAACGTGCATGACCGGCTGCTGAGCGCCGTCAGCAGCAACCACGGCTACGCATTCCAGCGCATCCTGGACGCGCTGGACTTGCCGATAGGCCGCATCGTGCTGCAGCTGCCGCCGGTGACGGCGCAGCAGGGCTGGCTGCTCAACTACGTGGCCGACAACTACCGCCGCAACGGCTTCCGTTTCGCGGTGAACGCCGCCAGCGCGCGCGAGGGCCTGCATCTGCTGGAACGGGTGCGGCCGGACGTGATCCGGCTCGAGGCGGGCCAGCGCGCGGACCAGGGCAGCGTGCTGGCGTTGCTGGCGCAGGCCCGCCAGGCCGGTGCGCGCGTGGTCTTCAAGCGGGTGGAAACGGCGGAATCGCTGCTGGCGCTGCAGCGCATGGGCGACGTGTCGGGGCAGGCCTTGCTGGCGCAGGGCATGCTGCTGGACCCGCCGCGTACCGCGCTGGCGGCTGACGTGGCGCATGCCCATCCGTTCCATGCAGCCGGAGCGGGCGCCTGAGCGCTCCGGGCTTAAATTGGGTGCTTCACGGATGTCCGGCGTGATGTTGTCGCCGCACTAAAGTGCCATGCTCGTGTTCCGCAAAGGAAGGACCTTAAATTTTTCTTAAACCTGCGTCGTATACTTAAAGAGGTTTCTCAACTCCCCCTGCTATAGGCTATAGTAATCAATATCGTTACACTGGAATTGCTATGGCTACTCGCAGGAATTTTCTACAGACAGGATTCGGCCTGACGGCCGCAAGTTTCATCGGCGTGCCGCTGCTTGGCTGCGCGTCGCCGCCGGCCAAGGCCGTTGCCAAGGCCAGGCCGGCCGCGCAGCCGGCAATCAAGCCGGCCACCCAGCTGGCTGCGGCGGCGCCGCAGGCCGATCCGGATCTGGAGCCGCCGCCGGACATATTCGACGCCCAGCTGCTCGATATGGAGTTCTGGCTCAAGCCGCGCACCATCAGCGTGACCCGCCCGGCCAGCGGCGAGAAGGCCAGCCTGCTGTACTGGAAGGACGGCGAGATGATCGATGCGGCCTATCAGGAATTGTGCCACCTGCTGCGCGACGTCAACGGCAAGGAAACCGCACCCATCGATCCCAAGCTGCTGGAAACGCTGTGGGGCACGCAAGCCTTCGTGGCGCGCTACGGCATTGAAAGCCCGGTCGAGATCCTGTCGGGCTACCGCACGCCGGATTCGAACAAGCGCCTGATCGAACAGGGCGTGCCGGCCGCGCGCCAGTCGCTGCACATCCAGGGCAAGGCGGCCGATATCCGTATCCGCAACCTGAACGCCGAAGTGCTGGGCGGACTGGTGCGCAGCTTCCGCCAGGGCGGGGTCGGCTACTACTACCGCAACACGCCGCAGGGCGGCTGGATCCATGCGGACACGGGCCTGAAGCGCACCTGGAAAGGCTGACGTTTTTGCCGGGCCGGGTTACACTGCCGGATTCTTTTAGTTTTACCGACAGGAAATCCATGCAGGACGCAGTAGACAATATCGAAGCCAAGCCGCGCTTTCGCCCGGTGCCCTGGACCGCGCTCGAGAGCCCGGGCGACGTCGAGCTGTGGATCGAAGAGCACAACCTGGCGCTGAAGGAGCATATCGGTCCCAACGAGACCGGCTATGGCGTGTGCTTCACGCTGGCCGAGGGCGGCACCATCCACATGCAGACCAGCGCCGACGGCGCCATCATCCTCGACGTGGACGCCGAGGCCGAATGGGTGTCGCCGCTGATCGTGGCCATCGCCCAGGCCGAACCGCCGCAGGGATCGATGTGGGTGCTGCCGGACGACAAGCTGATCCAGCTGGTCATGGGCTTGAGCAGCCTGATCGCCAGTTCCATTCTGGTGGTGGGCCACAATTTCGGACGCGGCCAGCGCCGCCGCTACTAAACTTCATCACAAGGATAACCATGCGCACTTCCCGATCCTCTTTGAAACTGGCGGCGGCCTCCCTGTTGCTGGCGGCCGCTGCCGCAGCCGCGCCTGCGGGCGCCCACGCGGCCGACCTGCTGGAGACCGTCAAGGCGCGCGGCGCCATCAAAGTGGCGCTGGAAGGCACGTATCCGCCGTTTAACTACAAGGACCAGAAAAACGGCGAACTGGCCGGTTTCGACGTCGACGTGGCCAAGCTGCTGGCCGCCAAGCTGGGCGTGAAGACCGAGTTCGTCACCTCGGAGTGGGCCAGCATCCTGGCCGGCCTGCAGGCCGGCAAGTACGACGTCATCGTGTCGCAGGTGACGGTCAACCCGAAGCGCGAGCAGGCCTTCGATTTCTCGGCGCCCTATGAGTATTCGATGCCGCAGCTGGTGGTGCGCAAGGACGAGAAGGCGCAGTACAGCACGCTGGCCGACCTGAAGGGCAAGCGCCTGGGCGTGGGGCAGGGCAGCGTGTACGAGCAGCAGGCCAAGGCCGTGCCCGGCATCGAGGTGCGCAGCTACCCGGCCGCGCCGGAGAACCTGCGCGACCTGGCCGTGGGCCGGGTCGACGCCGCGCTGAACGACAGCCTGATGACAGCGTATCTGCTGAAGACGTCGGACCTGCCGATCAAGGCCGGCGCCAAGGTCGGCAAGGTGGAAAAAGTGGCGGCCGCCTTCAAGAAGGGCAACCCGCAGTTCAAGGCCGCGATCGACAAGGCGCTGGCCGAGGCCGCCGCCGACGGCAGCCTGAAAGCCATTTCGGTGAAATGGTTCGGGGTGGACGTCAGCAAGGCGCCGTAAGCGATGGGGCTGCAGGAATTGCAGGAGCTGTTCCGCGAAGCGGGGCCGGTGATGCTGACCGGCGCCGGCTACACGCTGGCGTACGCGGTGGCCGCCATGCTGGGCGGCCTGCTGCTCGGTTTCCCCACCGCCGTGGCGCGCATCCTGCCGTGGAAGCTGCTGGCCTGGCCGGCCGGGCTGTATGTCAGCGTGATGCGCGGCACGCCGCTGCTGGTGCAAATGTTCGTCATCTATTACGGCCTGCCCAGCGTGGGTATCGAATTCACGCCGGTCACGGCCGGCATCCTGGCGCTGAGCCTGAACGCCGGCGCCTACCTGTCCGAGAGCCTGCGCGGCGCCATCCAGAGCGTGGCGCGCGGCCAGTGGTGGGCCAGCTACAGCCTGGGCCTGGGCTATTGGCGCACCTTGTACCACGTGGTGCTGCCGCAGGCGCTGCGGGTGGCGGTGCCGTCCATGAGCAACACCTTGATCAGCCTGATCAAGGACACCTCGCTGGTGTCGGTCATCACCATGACCGAGCTGATGCTCACCACCAAGGAACTGATCGCCACCACCTTCCAGCCGTTGCCGCTGTACCTGGCGGCGGCGGCCATCTACTGGCTGCTCAGCCTGGGCTTTGAAACGCTGCAGCGGCGCGCCGAGCGGCACCTGAACCGGGCCCACGCACGCTAGGCCGGGCGGCGCCTGGCGCCGCCGGACGCTCGACATTGCAAATGAGACATGCTAGTCTAGAATCGCGTTCGGCCACTGCCTGGCCATTGCGACCAAGGGTGACATGGATAAGGATATGCAAGCTCCCACCGCCGGGGGCGCCGAAGCCGCGCCGGCCGCCGGCGCGCCGCCGGGCGGCCTGGCCGGTTTGCACGCGCCGGCGTGGCATGCCTTGCCCGCGCTGGCCTCGCTGGCGGTGCAGCCGGGCGGCGGCGCCCAGTTAGGCGCGGACGAACTGGCGCTGAGCCCGGAACGCCTGCGCTACGAGCAGGAGCAGGGCTATTTCAACGACATCTATCTGCTGGCCCCGGTGGGCTATTTCGTGCTGGCGTTCGACACCACCGTGCTGCAGATGAACCTGGTGGGCGCCGACCTGCTGGGCCTGCCGCGCAACAATCCCGCCCGGGTCAAGTTCCGCCACTTCGTGGCGCCGCGCTTCATGGCCGATTTCGACGCCTTCGTGCAAAGCGCGCTCAACACCAGCGCGGTGCAGCGCTGCGACCTGCAGATGACGCGCGGCCGGCCAGGCGAACAGGGCTATCCGGTCACGCTGCGCGCCAGCGCCGACGGCAGCGGCCAGGCGTTCCGGGTGGTGCTGGAACTGGCCGAAGGCAAGCTGGCCGCGCTCGAGCACAGCGAGGAGCGCTTCCGCCGCATCGTGCACAGCGCCGACGAGGGCATCTGGGAGATCGACGCGCAGTCGCGCACCTCCTTCGTCAATCCCAAGATGGCCAGCATGCTGGGCTACGCCATCGAAGACATGGTCGATCGGCCGCTGATGGCCTTCATGGACGACGAGGGCCGCGCCATCCTCGAGCGCAACATCGCGCAGCGCCAGCAGGGCCTGCGCGAGCGCCACGAGTTCAAGTTCCTCCGCAGCGATGGCGCGCCGCTGTGGGCCACCCTGGCCACCAACCCCATCTTCGACGCCGAGGGCGGCTACCTGGGCGCGCTGGCGCTGGTGACCGACATTTCCGAGCGCAAGCAGTCGTCCGACCTGATCTGGCAGCAGGCCAACTTCGACGCCCTCACGGCGCTGCCCAACCGCCACATGTTCCAGGACCGGCTGGGCCAGGAAATCAAGAAGGCCAGGCGCGAAGGCATGCAGCTGGCGCTGCTGTTCATCGACCTGGACCAGTTCAAGCAGGTCAACGACAGCCTGGGCCATGACAAGGGCGACGCGCTGCTGGTGCAGGCGGCGGCCCGCATCGCCGGCTGCGTGCGCGCCTCGGACACGCTGGCGCGCCTGGGCGGGGACGAATTCACCGTGATCCTGGCCGGGCTGGAGCAGCTGGCCAGCGTGGAGCGGGTGGCGCAGGAGATCGTCCGCGCGCTGGGCGAGCCGTTCGAGCTGGACGGCGACAGCGGCGTGGTGTCGGCCAGCGTCGGCATCGCCTGCTACCCGGCCGACGCGCAGGCGCCGCAGGAGCTGCTCAAGCATGCCGACCAGGCCATGTACGCGGCCAAGCAGGCCGGCCGCAGCCGCTACCACTATTTCACCCAGGACCTGCAGCTGGCCGCGCAGCAGCGCCAACGGCTGGCGGCCGACTTGCGCGGCGCGCTGGCGGCGGCGCAGTTCGAGCTGGTGTACCAGCCCATCGTCAACCTGGCCAGCGGCGCCATCGAGCGCGCCGAGGCGCTGCTGCGCTGGCGCCATCCGCAGCGCGGGCTGCTGCAGCCGGACGCTTTTATCGCCCAGGCCGAGCACAGCGGCCTGATGGGTGAAATCGGCGACTGGGTGTTCCGCCGCGCGGCCGACCAGGCGCGCCAGTGGCAGGATCAGCTGGGGCGGCCGTTCCAGATCAGCGTGAACCAGTCGCCGGGGCAGCTGCGCGGCGACCCCGGCTGGTCCGAGGGCTGGCCGGCCTATGTGGCGGCGCTGCAGCTGGCGCCGCGCAGCATTGTCATCGATGTCACCGAGGGCATCTTGCTGGACGGCGCGGCCGAGGTGCTGCGGCGCCTGCGCAGCTACCGCGCCATGGGCCTGCAGGTGGCGCTGGACGACTTCGGCACCGGCTACGCGTCGCTGACCCACCTGAAGAAGTTCGACATCGATTTCCTCAAGCTGGACCGGGTGTTCGTGCAGGACATGGCGGGCGACTCGGGCGACCTGGCGCTGTGCGAGGCCATCATCGTGATGGCGCACAAGCTGGGGCTGAAGGTGGTGGCCGAAGGGGTGGAAACGGCAGCCCAGCACGCGCTGCTGGTGCAGGCCGGCTGCGACTATGCGCAAGGCTATGTGTTCGCGCACGCGCTGGCGCCGGACGCGTTGATCGCGCTGGCGCGGCGCGGCACGGCGCTGCCGGAACGGTAGGGGGGGGCTTAGCGCAGGCCCAGCAGGGCCATCACGCGTTCGCGGTTGATGCCGGTCAGCGCCGAGGTCAGGCTCAGCAGGGAAGCGTAGCTGGGCTCGTTGGCCGCCACCACGAAGTTTTGCGCCGCCTGGTCCATGCCGGCCGCGCTCACTTGCGGCATGGCCGACGCGGCGCGCGCGCTGGCGTCGCTCAGGGCCAGGTTGACCTTGGCCAGCGCCGCTTCCACATGGCTCAGCGCCTGGATCACCTGGCTCAAGGTCTGGCGGATCGCTTCGGCGTCGCTGGTGCTCCAGGTTTCCGGCGCGATGGCCGGCGCTTCCGGCTCGGCGCGCACGCGGTGCAGCTGGCCGGTGGGGAAGCGGATGCCGCCGCCCTGGATGGCCATGGTGTCGCGCACGCTGGCCCAGGCCGACTCGGGCACGGCGAATTCGAGGTCGCCATTGTCGCCCAGGCCGACGCTGATGTTGACCGGCACCAGCGCCTGGTTGAAGCGCTGCACGATTTCCTGGTCCGACAGGCCCGGCTCCAGCGCCACCGAGCGCAGCCCGGCGGCGCCGCCGCCGACCGCGATGGCCAGCGTTTCGCGCGCGCCGCTGCGCAGGTTGGCCATATTCATGCCGCGCACCTTGAAGCGCTGCAGGGACTGGCTGGCGTTGTAGCCGAGCTGGCTGTCCAGCGTGCCTCCCGAGGCGTCCTGGCGGTTGCGCCAGGTGTCGTTGAACTGGCGCACGCGCGCCTCCACCTGGCCGTCGCGGCCGGCGCGGCTGGCCAGCTTGGCGCTCAGCTCGGCTTTCAGCATGCGCAGCTGGGCCGCGCTCTGCTCCAGGAAGTCGACCGCCTGCTGGGCGCCCGAGATGTCGCTCTGCAGCGGACCGTCCCAGTTGCTCACGCCGCGCCGCGCCACCGGCGCGGGCGCACCGGCCGCACCGGCTTCAGGCGTGCCTACCGGCGCCGCCAGCCTGGTCTCGTCGACCTTGCCGGTGGAGCTGGTATTGCCGGCGGCGAGGCCGCTGGAACTGGGGCGTGGAGCGATTTGCATGCGGAGTGGACGACGTCAGTTAGAGTACGTTAAACAGCGACAGGTTGCTGACCTTGGCATACGCCTTGTAAGTGGATTGTAACGCAACCGTATAACCGTTCAACTCGGTTGCCGCCAGGCCGTAGTCCAGCTTGCCGATATCGGTCAGCGCCATCTGGTTCGACAGGCTGACGTTGGTGTGGTTGTCGTACAGCGTGGCCAGGATGTTCTGGGCGCCGCCGAAGGTGGCGATCTTGCCCGACACCAGGGTCAGGCCGTCGTCGGAGCCGGTCAGGGCGCTGCTCAGCAGCGCGCGGAAGGCCGGGTCGTTGGGCGTCACGCCCGGCACCGTCAGGCCGTCCAGCACCGCGTCGATCTGGTTCAGGTACACTTCCAGGCCCTGGGCGTCGACGTTGGCGGTCTGCGAGATGCCGTTGCCCACCACCACCTGCTGCTTGCCGTTGTTGCCGGTGAAAGTGTAGCGCGCGCCGGCCGCGGCGGCCGCGTCGTAGCTCACCGACGGCGTGCTGGTGAGCGTGCCGGAGAAGATGTAGCGGCCTTCCTGGTCCTTGGTGTTGGCGCTGTACAGGATGCTCTCGCGGATCGATTCGAGCGAGGTCACCATGGACTGCAGGTCGTCGGCCGTGGTGCTGCCGCCGTCCAGCGCCCACACGAACAGGTCGCGCGCGTCGTTGATGTCGCGCACCACGCTGCTCAGGTAGGTTTCGTTCTTTTGCAGGCGGATCTGCACCGCGTCGATATTCTCGCGGTACTGGCCGACGATGGCTTCCTCGCGGTTCAGGCGCGAAATGCGCACGTTCGAGACCGGGTCGTCGGACGGCACCTGGATGCGCGAGCCCGACGCCATCTGCTGCGACAGGCGGGTCAGCGCGTCCTGATTCATCATCAGCGAGCGGTTCATCGTGGCTTGCGATTGGGAAGTGGCGATGCGCATGGCGATCCTCTTAGTTGAACATCGCCAGCGTGGCGTCGAACAGGCTGTTGGCCACGGCGATCACTTTCATGTTCGCCTGGTACATATTCTGGAATTCCACCAGGTTGATTGCTTCCTCGTCCTGGTTTACGCCACTGGTCGATTTCCAGTCATCCTCGGCCTGCTGGCGGATGGTGGTGGCCGTTTTCAGCAGCGCCTGGTTCTGCTGGCTGTCGATGCCCAGCTTGCCCACCAGCTGGGTGTCGGCGTCGCCCAGCAGCACCGAGCCGACCGAGGTCAGCGTCACGGGCTGGTTCTTGATGCCGATCAGCAGTTGCAGGTTGGCGTTGTCGCCCGGCGTGCCGTCGGCCGAGAAGGCCAGGTCGGCGGCCAGGAAGGCGGGGTCGATCTGCAGCATGCCGGTGGTGCTGGCCGCGTCGAAGGTAAACAGCGGCTTGCCGGGATTGCCGGCCGAGTCGAAGCCGAGGCCGAGCTGGGTGTTGATCTTGTCGGCCATCTGCGAGGCCATGTCCTGGATCGACTTTTGCAGCGGCTCCAGCACGTTCTTGTCGTAGGCCGACAAGCCGCCCATCTGGCCGCCCACCTTGGTGTCGTCGAGCTGGAACTTGGACTGGGCGAAGGTCAGCGTCAGCACCGGGCTGCCGCTGGTGCTGTCGATGGCGATGGTGCTGGCCAGGTTGCCCACCACCAGCGGCTGGCCGCTGCGCAGCGACACGCTGCGCGAGCCGTCCGGCTGGTCGATCACCTCGATTGCCGCCATCGAGGCCAGCTGGTCGATCGCCATGTCGCGCTCGTCGATCAGGGCCGACACATTGGTGCCGGTGGCCGAGGCGCCGGTGATGCGCGCGTTCAGGGCGGCGATGCCGGCCATGCTCTGGTTCATCGACGGCATCAGCGCGTCGCGCTGCTGGCGCACCGACAGGCGCTGGTTGGCCGTCACGTTGTAAATGCTGTTGAAGTGCTGCGACATGGAATTGGCCGCCGTCACCACCGCCTGGCGCAGCGGGGTCGAGGTCGGATCCACGCCGGCCGCGTTAAGGGCCTTGAAGAACTCGTCAACGCCGTTGCTCAGGCCGGACTTGTCGTCGCCCATCACGCGTTCGATCTGCGACAGGTAGGGCTGGGTCTGGCTGTGGGCGCCCAGGTCGGACGCCGCGCGCCACATCTGCTGGCTCTTGTAGGAATCGGAGAAACGCAGCAGGCCGCCGATTTCCACGCCGTTGCCGGCCTGTTTGGAGCCGAGGCCGGGCGCCATGGCGTTGAGCAGCACACCCTGGCGGGTATAGCCCTTGGTTTGCAGATTGGCAAGGTTCTGGCTGGTGGTGTGGATCGCCGCTTGGGCTGCGTTCGAACCGGACAGCGCGTTGCTGAGTATGCTCATTGGTGCTGGTCTTTCCTGGTGTAGGCGGGGACCAGTTGCTTTAAAGCATCTTCACTGGTCCGTTAACTGATAAAGGCGACCACTTTCCGCGCCGCATTAAATGGTTTTGGCATTATTTGCTGGCGCCAGCGGCATCGGCGTGCCCGGCAGCTGCGGCGCCACCGGCGCGGCCGCAGGCAGCAGCTGGCGCAGGATGGCGTCGGCCACGCCGAAGGCGCGCTGGCCGGCCATCTGGTCGGCCACCAGGTTGTCGGCCATGTCCAGCATGTCGCGGTTGATGCTGTCCTTGCGCTCCTCGTCCTTCAGCGCCTCGGTCGAGGTGCGCATGCGGTGCAGCATGTCGCCGATGAAGAACGATTCGAACTTGACGGCCGCCTCGGTGGCCTTGGCGCGGTAATGGGCGTCGGCCGGGTCGGCCGGGGCGGCCTCGGCCGCCGGCGCCGACAGCGCGGGGCGGGTGGCCGGGCCGATGTCGAGCTGGCGCGGCAGGATGGGGGCGAGGTTGGGCGTGAGGCGGTCCATGGTGCTTTCCGTTAGATGACGACCAGTTCGCCTTCGATGGCGCCGGCCTGGTCCAGCGCCTGCAGGATGGCCATGATGTCGTCCGGCGAGGCGCCCAGCGCATTGACGGTGTCGATGATGGTTTGCAGCTTGGCGCCGGCCGGCCACTTGAACATCTGGCCCGAGCCCTGGTCCACGCTGACGGCCGACTGCGGCGTGACCTGGGTGCTGCCCTGGGCGAAGGCGTTCGGCTGGCTGACCTTGCTGCTTTCCGAAATCACTACCTTCAGCGAACCGTGCGTGACGGCGGCGGCGCGCACGCGCAGGCCGTCGGCGATCACCACGGTGCCGGTGCGCGAGTTGAACACCACTTTCGGGTTGTTGTCGCCCACTTCGATGGCCAGGCTTTCCAGCTTGGCCATGAAGGCCACGCGCTGGGTCGGGTTTTCCGGCGCCACCACGTCCACGCTGGTGGCGTCGGTGGTGCTGGCGATCTCGCCGAATTTCCTGTTGATCGACTCCACGATGTTGGTGGCGGTCTGGAAATGCGGATGGCGCAGCGACAGGCGCACGGTCGGCCTGGTGGCGAAGTCGGTGGCGATCTCGCGCTCGATGGTGGCGCCGTTCGGCACCCGGCCCGAGGTGGGGGTGTTGACCGTCACCGAGGAGCCGCTCTTGCCGGCGGCCGACAGGCCGCCCACCACCACGTTGCCCTGGGCCAGCGCGTAGACTTCATTGTCGGCCGCGCGCAGCGGCGTGAGCAGCAGGGCGCCGCCGCGCAGGCTCTTGGCGTCGCCCAGCGAGGACACCGTGATGTCGATCGCCTGGCCGCGCCGGTAGCCGGGCGGGAACACCGCGCTGACCATGACGGTGGCCACGTTCTTGCTCTTGGCGTCGGTGCCGTCCGGCACCTTGACGCCGAACTGCTTGAGCATATTGATCACGGACTGGCTGGAGAACTTGACCTGGGTCGAGTCGCCGCTGCCGTTCAGGCCCACCACCAGGCCGTAGCCCACCAGCGGGTTCTCGCGCACGCCTTCGATGCTGACCAGGTTGCGCAGGGTTTGCGCGGCCTGGGCCTGCAGGGGCAGTGCGCTCAGCAGCGCGGCGCAGGCGAAGGCGAGGGCGGCGCCGGCGGAAAGGAAAGGAGTGCGGACAGGAGTGCGGCGCATGGTGCCACCTTAGAAAGGCATGTAGGGACTGGCGAAAAAGCGCGTCAGCCAGCCGGGGGAATTGGCGTCGGCCAGCGTGCCCTGGCCGGAATAGGCGATGCGGGCGTTGGCGATGCGCAGCGAGGAGACGCGGTTGTCGGCGTCGATGTCGGCTGCGCGCACATAGCCGCGCAGGCGCACGAATTCCTCGCCCTGGTTCAGGGTCAGCATTTTTTCACCGGCCAGGCGCAGCAGGCCGTTCGGCATGACTTCCTGCACGATCACGGTGATGGCGCCGGACAGCGCGTTCTGCTGGGTGCTGGTGGCGTCGCCCTCGAAGGAGCGGCCCGCGTTCAGGTCGATGCCCGCTTTCGGGTAGGTCTTGCCCAGCAGGCTGGGCGCGGCCACGTTGATGCCGGAATCCTTCTTGAAGGAGGTGCCGGCGCTCTTCGAGGCCTGGGTGGTTTCTTCCAGCAGCACGGTGACCACGTCGCCGACGCGGAAGGCGCGGCTGTCCGAGGTCAGCGACAGGCCGGCGTCGGCGGCGTAGACGCCGCCCGCGGTGCCGCGCGGCGCGGCCGAGCGCGCCATGGTGGGCGCGTCGTCGAAGGGGCCCGGCCGGACCACAGGCGGCTGGACGACGGCGCAGCCGCCGAGCAGCAGCGCCAGGGCGGCGGGCAGGGCGGTTTTCATCAGCGCGCCGCCTGCGACAGGTATTGCAGCATGTTGTCGGCGGCGGTCAGCACCTTGGTGTTCATTTCATAAGTGCGCTGCGCGGCGATCATGTCCACCATTTCTTCCACCACCTGCACGTTGGAGCCTTCCAGCGCGCCCTGTTTCAGCTTGCCGAACTGGTCGGTGCCGGGATTGCCTTCGGTCGGCGCGCCGCTGGCGGCCGTCTCGGCGAACAGGTTCTCGCCCAGCGCCTGCAGGCCGGTCGGGTTGATGAAGGACGTCAAGGTCAGCTGGCCCAGCACGGCCGGGGTGGCGCTGCCGGCCACCACCGCCGAGACCACGCCGTTTTCACCGATGGTGACGGCGGTGGCGTTGGCCGGCACGGTGATCTGCGGCACCAGCGGCAGGCCGCTGCTGTTGACCAGGATGCCGTTCTGGTCCAGCTGCAGCTGGCCGGCGCGGGTGTAGGCCGCTTCGCCGTCCGGGCGGCGCACCTGGAAGAAGCCGTTGCCGTTGATGGCCACGTCGAGCGCATTGGTGGTGTTCTGGATATTGCCGTTGGTGAAAATCTTCTGCGTGCCCACCAGCTGCACGCCATTGCCCAGCTGCACGCCGGACGGCGCCAGCGTGTTGTTGTCGGCGCGCTGCGCGCCCGGCTGCTGCTCGATCGAATAGAACAGGTCCTGGAAGGCGACGCGGTCGCGCTTGAAGCCGACGGTGTTGGCGTTGGCCAGGTTGTTGGCGATGGTTTGCAGTTTCGCGTCCTGCGCCTGGACACCGGTCTTGCTGATCCACATTGCTGGATTCATGTTTGCTCCCTGTAAATTGGTGGACTCAGCCGCCGATCAGGCGGTTGCCGGCTTCGGCCATGCTGTCGCTGGCCTTGAACAGCTTCATCTGGATTTCAAAAGTGCGGTTCAAGCTCATGGTGGCCACCATTTCCTCGACCGCCGACACGTTGCTGCCTTCCAGGTGGCCGGCGCTGACCTTGACGGTGGCGTCGGTGGCCAGCAGCTGGCCGTCGCGCGCCGTCAGCAGGCCCGCTTCGTTCTTGGTCAGTTCCGACGCTTCGGCCTTGACCAGCTTGAGCTTGTCGACCACCTGCATCTGGGCCGAGCCCGGGGTCTGGATCGACACCGTGCCGTCCTGGCCGATCTGCACCTTGGTGTGGATCGGCAGCGTGATCGGGCCGCCTTCGCCCAGGATGGGCATGCCGCCCACCGTCATGGCGCCGTCGGCGTCCAGCGTGATGGCGCCGGCGCGGGTGTAGGCTTCGCCGGTCGGGCCCTGCACGGCGAAAAAGCCGTCGCCGGAAATGGCCACGTCCAGTTCGCGCCCGGTCGACTTGAGCGTGCCGCCGCGGGTGTTGACCGCGTTGGCCTGCATGTCGGCCATGTGGCGGTCGTCGTAGCCGTAGCCGCTCAGCGGGCGGGCGGTCGACAGTTCCAGGTTGGCCCGGAAGCCGGTGGTGTCCATGTTCGCCAGGTTGTTGGCGTGGACCTGTTGTCCGCGCAGCGCCCGCTCGGCGCCGCTCATGGCGGTGTAGATCAGTGCATCCATCTGTCGGCCGGTCCGGTTACAGCGCTTGCATCAGCGCTTGCATCATGGCGTTCTCGGTCTGGATGACCTTGGAGTTCGCCTGGTAGTTGCGCTGCGACGTCATCAGGCCCACCAGCTCGGAGGTGATGTCGACGTTGGACTGTTCCAGCGAGGTGGTGTTGAGCGCGCCGGTCATGCCGGTGCCCGGGGTGTTGTACAGCGGCGTGCCGGACTCGTTCGAGGCCAGCCAGCTGGTGTCGCTGATCGGCGTCAGTTCGCCCTCGGCGGGGAAGGTGGCCAGCACCACCTTGCCCACGGCCTGGCGCTGGTCGTTGGTGTACTTGGCGATCAGCGAGCCGTCCTTGGCCAGCTCGACGCCGATGTAGCTGCCGGCGGCGTAGCCGTCGGCCTTGTTGGTCGAGTTGGTCGCTTCGCCGGCCGACTGGGTGGTGCCGACGTAGTCGATATTGATGGCCAGGTCGGACGCGCCGGTGCTGACGAAGGCGTTGGTGACCGGGTCGTAGATTTGCGGCACCGACGCCGGCAGCGCGTACAGCACGGTGGCCGGATCGGTGACGGTGTCGAGCTGGCCCTTGGCGTCGAAGGTCAGGGTGTTGCCCGAACCGGCCACTTCCAGGCCGTTCAGCGTGTAGCGCACGCTGACGCTGTTGGGCGAAGTCTTGATGAAGTACTGGGTCAGCGTGTGCTGGTTGCCCTTGCTGTCATGCAGCACCGACACGCGCGACATATTGTAGGAATCGGACGGCGGGAAGGTTTGCGGGTTGGCCGTCAGGTCGGGCGGGGTGAAGGTGCCGGTGGGGACCTTCCAGTCGTCCGACAGGTTGCTGACATAGGCCAGCTTGCTGCTCGCCACGGCCGGGATCTGGCCGGTCGGGATGGTCAGGTCGCCCATCGGGCCCAGCGTGGTGGACGGCGGCGTCATGGTGTAGCCCTGCACTTTGCGGCCCGAAGCGTCGACCAGGTAGCCGTCCGCGTTGGCGTCGAAGATGCCGACGCGGGTGAAGTTCATCTGGCCCTGCGCGTCCTTGACGGTGAAGAAGCCGCGGCCGTTGATGGCCGCGTCCAGGCCGCGCCCGGTCGACACCACGCCGCCGTTGATGCCGATGCTCTGGGTGACCGAACCGATCTGCACGCCGGCCGCCTGCGTGCCCGCGTACTGCGAGGCGAAGTTGGCGCGGCTGGACTTGAAGCCGTAGGTGCCCGCATTGGCGATGTTGTTGGAGATGGTGCCCAGTTGCTCGTTGATGGCCTGGATGCCGGACAGTGCAATGTCGAAACTCATGGCGTCTACCTTTCGTGGGGGACTGCGTTAATTTGGTGAAGAGAAGCTGGCTAGGGGGCGGCGCCGGCTCAGTTGCTGGCCACCGTGGCGCCGGCGGACTTGCCGTTGAAGGCGGTGATCTTGGCCGGCGAGGTCTCGCCGACATTGGCCACGTTGAGCACCACCGCGCCGCCCGAGCCCAGGCGCACGCTGTTCAGGCGGCCCACCAGGTCGATGGCCGGATCTTCCTTGGTGCTGGTTTCGACGCGCATCTTGTAGGTGCCGGCCGGCAGGCCCATGGCTTGCGGATCGAGCGCGAACGGCACCGGGCCGCCGGACTGCGAGCCCAGCTCGACCTTGTGCTCGCGGCCGTCCAGGCCGGTCAGCACCAGCGTGGTCTTGCTGCTGCTGGCCTCGAGCGTGACCTCGCCCTGGACCTTGGCGCTGTCGAGCTGCACTTCGGTAGCGGTAACTTGCACATCGGAACCGACTTGCGCGCCCAGGGCCAGCACTTGCATGCTTTGCAGGATGCTGGCGTTGGCGCTGGTCAGGTTGCCCACGTTTTGCAGCGCCTCGGTCTGGGACAGCTGGGTCAGCTGGTTGATGAACTGGCTGGGGTCGGTGGGCGAGAGCGGATCCTGGTTCTGGATCTGGGCCACCAGCAGCTTGGTAAACATGGTCGACGTTTCGCTGCCGTTGGCCAGCGGATTGCTGCCGGCCGTGGTCGCCGCGGGGGTATTCGAGAAGAAATTGGTTTGCATGGCTTAACCTTCACCGAGTTTGAGCAGCGACTGCTGCATGGAGCGGATGCGACCCAGCACTTCCACATTGGTTTCAAAGGCGCGCGAGGCCGACATCATGTCGGTCATCTCGGCCACCTGGTTGACGTTGGGGTAGTACACCATGCCGTCGGCGTTGGCCAGCGGATTGCCCGGTTCGTACACCTTGCGCAGCGGCTCGCTGCTCTCGACCACGTCCAGCACCTGCACCCGGCCGCCGCTGTCGGCGTTGGCGCCTTCGTTCATCACGGCCGCGAACACCGGCTTGCGGGCGCGGTAGGTCTCGTTCTCGCTGCCGGCCACCGAATCGGCGTTGGCCAGGTTGCTGGCCACCGTGTTCAGGCGCACCGTCTGCGCCGCCATCGCCGAACCGGCGATCTGGGAAATATCCTTGAAGCTCATGTGAGGCGCCCTTACTGGCCGTTGATTGCTTTAGCCAGGCCCTTGAGCTTCATGTTGATGAAGGTCAGGCTGGTCTGGAAGTCGCTCGCGTTCTGCGAGAAGGCGGCCTGTTCCACGCCGATTTCGACGGTGTTGCCGTCGCGGGTCGGGTGGTAGGGCACGCGGTACAGGGCGTTGCCGTCCGAATCGAGTTCCGGCTCGCCCGTCTGCAGCGCCTGGCTCTGCGCCAGGGTGGCGGCGAAGTCCATGTCCTGCGCCTGGTAGCCGGGCGTGTTCTCGTTGGCGATGTTCGATGCCAGGATGCGCGTGCGCTCGGCACGCAAATGGAGCGCGTCGCCATGCAAGCCGAGTGCGTCTTTGAAGTTGATACCCATTTATTCCCTCCTGTCGTGAGTACGTTGCCCATGTAAAATGGCGACCGGGCGCACTGCGCGCGCCGCAGCCATCATAGTAAAGGTATTGCCCATGTTCAACAATCCCATTTTACATCCGATTTTTGCCGCGTTGGCGATGATCGTGCCAATTGTTGGCGAAGCGGCCACGACAGTTGAGCAGACTGTGGCGCTGGTGGAACAAACCGCGCGCGAGGCGCTGCTGCGCCAGGCCGACAGCAGCGGCCTGGCCGAGCCTGAATTCGACGTGGCGGCCGTGCGCAGCGGCCGCGCGCTGGCGCCGTGCGCGGCTGCCGCGCCGGTGGCGGTGGGCGTGCTGGACGCGCGCCAGCTCACGCGCATGCGCCTGGTGGCGACCTGCCCCGGCGAGGGCGGCTGGAAGCACGAATTCGTGGTGCGCGCCAAGGTCAGCGCGCGGGTGGCGGTGATGGCGGCCGACGTGGCCAGCGGCCAACCGGTGGACGCGGCCGACGTGGCGCTGGAGCGGCGCGACGTCAGCCTGGTGAGCGACACCGTGTCCGACCTGGCGCTGCTGGAAGGCATGGCGGCGCGGCGCGCGCTGCGCAGCGGCGAGCTGCTGCGCCAGAACATGCTCACCGCCCAGCTGCTGGTCAAGCGCGGCGAGGCGGTGCGCATCGTGGCGCGCAACGAACAGATCGAAGTGAGCATGGCGGGCGAGGCGCTGGACCCGGGCGCGCGCGGCGCGCTGATACGCGTGCGCAACAACAATGGCAACATCATCAAGGCTCGGGTGACGGGCGCTGGAACGGTGGAACCGGCCGATCTGCCCGTGTCCATTCAGTCGCCCAGGTGATGTTTCATCTGCTGGACCTTGCCGGCCAGCTTGCTGAGCTTGTCGGCGTAGGCCGGGTCCGTGGCGTAGCCGCCCCGGGCCAGGCCGCTGGCAAAGGCGCGCGCGTCGTTGCCGGTGTTGAGCGCTTGCTGGTAGCGCGGATTGGCGATCAGTAAATTGGCGTAGTCGTGGAAGGCGGCGGCCGGGTCCGGATAGCTGCGGAAGCGTTCCACTTTCTTCAGCGCCACGCCCTGTTCGTATTCGGTGGTGGTGGCGGCCGCGACGGCGCCCTGCCAGGGGCCGCCGGCCTTGATGCCGAACAGGTTGTTGCTGTTGCCGACCGGGCGCTGGCCCCAGCCCGATTCCAGCGCCGCGTGCGCGGCCACCAGCTCGGGCGCCACGCCCAGGCGCTTGGCGGCGTCGGCCGCCCAGGGTTCGATGGTGGCCAGGAATTCCTGCTGTTCGGCGCTGCTGGCGCCGCCGGCCGGGCCGTCGATGACGCCGGCCGCGCGCGCGCGCAGCGCCGCCGCCGCGGTGCTCAGCGCCTGCGAGGGCAGGGCGTCGCCGCCGCTGCCCTGGGCGGGGCCCACGCCGTTGCTCCAGCCGCCGCTGATCAGCGAGGCCACGTCGCCCTGCACCTGGCGGAAGGCGGCGCCGAAGCTGCCGGTCGAGGCCGCGCCGCCGCCGGACAGGCCGGCGGTGGGGCGCATATTGCTGGCGGTGGCCGCCGTGGCGGCGGTGGCCGCAGTCGCTTGCAGGGGGCGCAGCAGGTCAGGCCGGCTCATAAATCTGGTCCTCGCCATGCAGCACGCGCTGCATGATAGTGTATTGTTCAACCAGCAAGTCGCTATTGCGCTTGCCCAGGCGTTTGCATTCGAGCACGCGCTGCTCCAGTTCCTGCCACTGCTGCTGCAGGCGGGCGCGCGGTTCGGGCTTGAGCAGCGCGAACACCTGCGCCATCGACGGCGCCGGACCGAGCAGCTGCACGGCGCAGGCCACGCGCTGCACGCGGCGCGCTTCCATCGCTTCCACCAGCGCCGAGACCGCCTCGGCGAGCTGTTCCAGCGCGGCGCGCTGGTGGCGCACGGCCGCTTCGAATTGCTGTTCCAGCAAGTGCTGCAGGGTGGCGTAGGCCGCCATGTCGGCGGCGATGCCGTCGAGCAGCATGTGCATCGCTTGCTGGCGGCTCGGCTGTTGCTGACTCGCAACAGCGCCGGCCGCGGCCGGACCTGCTGCTGTCACTTGTCGCTCCCGTGGAAGCGCTGGATCAGGCCGGCCAGCTTGTCCGCGTCGAACGGCAGTTCGCCCTTGGCCAGCGCGTCGCGCAGCATGGCCACCCGTTCGTGGTCCACTTCCGGCATGTCCTTCAGGGCGGCCAGCGCCGGCTGCAGCACGGCCGACTGCAATCCGGGCGCGGCAGGCGCCGGCGGGGCGTGCGCCGCCTCGGCCGGGGCGCTGTCGGCCACCCGCTGGACGGCCAGGCCGTCCGCGCTGCCAGTCGAAATTCTCATACGTTGACCTCTGGTCTTGGAAGTTTGCATAGTAACCCGCCTTACGCCCGTGCGCGAAGTAAATGTTCAGTTCCCATTCCGCCCGGTCCCGTACTTGCCCTCCGGCCCCAGCTTGTTGCGCAGTTTTTGCAAGGACTCCGCATCCGGCAGGGCGGTGTCGACTTCGCCGCCCAGCGTGTTCTTACTGCCCGGCATGCCGAACATGGACGACACCGCCTGGGCCTGGCCGGCGGTCAGGATCAGCAGTTCGATGCGGCGGTTCACGCCGGCGTCGGCCTTGCCGGTGTCGATCGGCGCGCGGTCGGCCATGCCCACCACCTGCAGCACGCTGTCCTTGCGCATGCCGCCCGACAGCAGCATGGAGCGCGCCGCCATGGCGCGGTTGGACGACAGCGTCCAGTTCGAATAGGCGAAGTAGCCGGTGTCGGCGTACTGGGTGGAGTCGGTGTGGCCGACCACCAGCATCTGGTTCTGCATGCGCTCGAACAGCGGGCCCATGCTGCGCAGCAGGGCGCGGAAGCGGTCGGTCGGCACGGCCGAGCCGCGCACAAACATGCCTTGCTTGTCGGTATCGTGCAGCATCACGCGCAAGCCGTACGGGGTGATCACCGATTCCAGGTTGGCCGCCAGCCCGGTTTCGGCGCTCAGCTTGGCCAGCGCCTTGGCCAGCTTGTGCAGCTCGCCCGGGGTTTCATAGCTGACCTTGTCCTGCACCTCGGAGGCGCTCTCGCCGCTGGCCAGGGCCTGGCCGGGAGAATCGTTCTTGCCGGTGCGCGGCATCGGGAAACGCTCGATCAGGCTGCCGCGCGGACCGCCCACCTGCTCCGGCATCACGCCCTTGCCCTGGTCGGTCTTGTTGCCATCCTGCTCAGTCATGATGTGCTGCAGCGATTCGGTGTTGCGCGCCGCCATCAGCCACAGCACCAGGAACAAGCACATCAGCGCCAGGCAGAAGTCGGCGAAGGCGACCTTCCAGGCGCCGCCGTGGTCGTCGTGCGCGTGCTTGCCGCCGCCGCGCTTGACGATGGTTTCCTCATGCTTCTCATGCGGCTTTAGCACGGCCACCTCCACGGCGCGAGCCGGACTCCGGCTCGCTGTCGCGGCCTTCCAGTTCGTTGATCCAGCGTTCCAGCTGGGCGAAGCTCGGCTTGATGTTGAGCGGCACCAGGCGGCGCCCGGCGTCGATCGCCAGCAGCGGCGGCTTGCCGGCCACGTGGGTCACCAGCACCACTTTCACGCATTCCTTGTTGGACGCTTCCTGGTTGACCAGCTGCTTCATCACGTTGGCGATCGGGTCCAGCACGCCGTAGCACAGGAAAATACCGATGAAGGTGCCGACCATGGCCGCGCCCACGTGTTCCGCGATTTCGCCCGAGGTGGCGCCTTCGGACACGGTGTTCATGGTGATCACGATGCCCAGCACGGCGGCCAGGATGCCGAAGCCCGGCATGGCTTCGCCGATCTTGGCGATCGACTTGGCCGGCTGGTTCAGCTCTTCGTGGATGGCTTCCAGTTCCTGCTCCAGCACCCCTTCCAGCTCGTGCGCGTTGATCTTGCCCATCGCCATCAGGCGGAAGTTGTCGACGATGAAGGCCAGCAGCTTGGGTTCCTCCAGCACCAGCGGGTAGCGCTGGAACAGCGGGCTGTCCTTGGGCGCCTCGACGTGGGCGTCGAGCGCCTTCAGGCCGCCGGCGGCCAGCTGCAGCAGTTCATACATCAGCAGCAGCAACTGGCGCTGGAATTCCGAGTCGTACTTCTTGCGCGTGATGATCTTCTTGAGCTGGGTGCCCATTTCCTTCAGCACGTGGGTCGGATTGCCGATCACCAGCGCGCCCAGGCCGGCGCCGGCAATGACGAACAGTTCGATCGGCTGCCAGATCTGGTGGAACACGCCCCCCATCATGAAGAAGCCGCCGAACACACTGCCCAGGACGATGATGATGCCGATTAGTTGCTGCATGATACGCCTTTCTGCGTCATTTTCTTATCAGGCGCTTTGCAGCACCGCTTTCATTTTGTTCAGCGCCGCCTTGTTGAGTTGGCAGACGCGGGCGTCGGTCAGGTCCAGCACGGCGGCGATTTCCTTGTAGCTGAGCTCGAACTCGTAGTACATCTGCACCACGCGCTGTTCGCGCTCGTCCAGGCCGCCCAGCGCCTGGGCCAATGAACGGCGCACCATCAGCTGTTCCTCCGGGCTGGGGGCGACGTCGCTGCCGGGGCTGACGGTGTCCTGCAGCACCTCGTCGAAGCTGGCCATCAGCTCGGCGCTTTCGTCGAGCTGGTAAGCCTGGTAGGCCTCGGCGGTGATGCCCAGGCCGGCGATGATTTCGCGTTCGTCCGGCTCGCGCCCCAGCTTGCGGGTCAGCTCGCGCACCGCGTCGCGCAGCTTGTGGCTGTGCTGGCGCACCGCGCGCGGGCGCCAGTCCTGGCGCCGCAGCTCGTCGAGGATGGCGCCGCGGATGCGCAGGCTGGCGTAGCTGCCGAACGCCGCGTCCGGCACGCCGTAGCGGCGCAGCGCCTCGAGCAGGCCCATCAGGCCGATCTGCTCCATGTCGTCGCGGTCGATGGCGCCGGCGATCTGCGAATTGAGCTGGCGCACGATGCGCTTGACCAGCGGCGCATACGACAGCAGGTGCTTCTGCTCGTCGGCCACGCTGTGCGCAGCCGGCGCGCTGCCGGCCGCGCCGTAACTTTCGGCGTAGCTGTCTGCGTATTGCTCTATGTATGCCATGCCCGCCCCACTCATATCCACGGTGTCACTCCAGGATCAGTTTCCCGATCATCACTTCCGAGAATGGCCGTTCGCGCTTGTCCTTGGCGTAGGTCTCGTCGAAAGCCTTGTTCAGTTCGTCGGCGAACTGGTCGATCGACATGGTCGCCGCCTTCGACATCGGCAGCGCCGACAGCGCCTTGACGGCCACGCTGCGCAACAGCGGCAGATGCTCCTTGCATTCCTTCTCCTGCTTGGCGGTGGTGGCCACCACCAGGTCGGCCGACAGGTAGTGCGTCACCGCCTCGCCTTCGCTGCGCTTGAGCATGACGATCACCTTGTCCACCGTGATGTACTTGGGCGGCTCGGTCTCGGCCTTCGGTTCCTCGTGCTTGACGGTCTTGCCGTCGGCGCCGGCGGCAGCCTGCTTGCCCATGTACCACACCGCGCCGCCGGCCACGCCGCTGCCCAGCAGCAGCACGCCGACGATGGCAATTACCAGTTTTTTATTCATCTGTTTCTTACTCCCGCTCGGTCGTCATGGCAAAGGTGGGCGCGGCCTGCTCGTCGTCGCCCAGGGCGCGGCCGGGCGCGCGCTGCTGCTGTTCCTGGCCCTGCTGGCGGCCGGCGCCGCCGTCGGCCAGCGAGGACTGGCTGCCGCCGCGCGGCGTGGCCGACACGGTAACGGCGACCTCGCCCACGCTGCGCTGCGACAGGTCCTGGCGCACGCTGTCGCCGATGCTGTTGAGCTGGCGCAGCACTTCGGCGTTGTTGGCCGACAGGTTCACCTGCAGCGCGCCGGCGCTGTGGCGGATCGAGATCTCGACCGTGCCCATATTGGGCGGTTCCAGGCGGATCATCGCGTGCTCGTTATTGCGCTGCAGGCTCAGCTGGAGACGGTCGCCCAGGGCCTCGCGCAGCGGCTGCTGCCATTGTTCCGGCGTGCCGGCCAGGCGCAGCGCGTTGCCGCCGGCCGGGGCAGGCTGGGCGCCGCCGGCCAGCGGGGCGGCGGCCGCGGTCACAGCCGGCTGGGCGAGGGCGCCGAAGCTGGCGCCGTCGCCGGCCGCCGCTGCCATGGCGGCGCCGGGCGCGGCGCCGGCGGCCAGGGCCGCGCCGCTGATGGTGGGCAGTTCGGCGCGCTGGCCGCTGGCGCGGCGCTGGCCTTGCAGCAGCTGGTCGGCCGCTTGCTGCAGGGCCAGCGGGATGGCCGGCTGCGCGGCGGCCGGGGCTGCCTGGCTGGCAGGCGCGGTTTGCTTGGCGCTGGGCGCGGCCGTTGGGGCGGCGGTGGCGGTGGCGAACGCGGCGCGTTCTTCGCGCGCCGCTTGCTGGGCCGCCAGCTGCGCGGCGGCTGGCGCGGCGCCCGGCACGGCGGCGCCGTAGCCGGCCTGGCCTGCGGCCGGCGGCAGCGCGGCGGGGGCCGGCGCGGCGCTGGGCGCGGCCGACGGCGCATAGGCTTGCTGGCCGGCGCCCGGCGCGCCCGTGGGGGCGGCGGTGGCGGCGTAGGCGCCCGGCGCGTAGGCCGGATTGAGCGCGGCGCCGGTGTGCAAGGTCACGCCGGCCTGGCCGGGGGCGGTCCCTGGCGCGGCCGTGGGCGCGGCGGCCGGGGCGGCGCTCGGCAGCAGCAGCGCCAGCAGCGCATTGGCGGCGCCGGCCGCGTCGGCGGCGGCGCTGCCGTCCTGGCCGGTGCTGTCCTCGGCGGCGCCGTCGAGCGGCTCGGCCTGTTCGGTCTGGCCCAGCAGCTGCGCGAACAGCGGCAGCGCCGACGGCGCGGCGCCGGCCTCGGGGGCGGCGGCGGCTGGCGGCGCGCTGTCGAGCAGCGACGCGGCAGGGGCGGGCGCGGCGGGCGCGGGAGAGGAAATCATAGTCATGCGGTGGTTCCGGTGTCGGCAGCTTCGCTGCGGTTGCGTAATTCGTCGAGGTTGTCGTGATCGGGGTTGCTCATGGCGTAGGCGACCCAGCCTTCCTTGCGGCCCTGCAGCTCGCCCAGCTTGGCTGCCAGCTGGTCGCTGGCCAGCTTGGCGCAGTGCTCCGCTTGCAGGTGCAGCTGGCGCAGCGCGGCCAGCGCGGCGCGCTCGGCCGGGGTCCACGGCCCTTGCGCGGCCATGGCCGGCAGCGCGGCGGCCATCAGGCTGTTGATCGCCCCCAGCGCCGTCCAGTCCGAGGCGGCGGTGGCGGCGCTCATTTTCTGTGCCAGTTGCAGCAGTTGCGCTTGCCTATCCATTTTTGGCCTGCACGCCGAGCCAGCCTTGCTTGATGGTGGTCAGCAGGCCGACCACCTCGTCCAGGATGGACGGGTCCATGTCCACCCCGGCGCGGTACAGGCGCGCCACGCAGTAGTCGTACAGGCGGCCCAGGTTGGCCACCACCTCGCCGCCCTGGTCGTAGTCGAGCGAGCTGGACAGGCCATTGATGATCTCGGTGCACTTGTTCAGGCTGGCGGCCTTCAGTTCATAGCGCTTGCCCACCACGTGGCCGCGCGCGCGCGCCAGCTCTTCCAGCAGGCCGTCGGTCAGCACCAGCACCAGCTCGATCGGCGAGGCGCGCGCGGTCTGCGCGTCCAGATTGACGGAGTGATAACTGCTATAGGCGTCCTGGTTCATCATGATTCTCGGATAGGGTTACGTGCGCGGTTACGTGTCTTTGCTGTTCGAGAACAGCGCTTCGAACAGGCCGGTGTTCTGGGCCATCTGGTTTTGCACCTGCTGCAGCGCGGTAAATTGCTGCAGATAGCGCTTGTAGGAGTTGTCGAACAGGTTGTCGAGCGCGGCCTGGCGGTCGACCAGGCGGTCCTGCAGGCGCTCGTTGGCGGTGCGGCGCTCGCCGATGAAGCCGTCCACGCTGTTGGTCCAGTTCTTCATCTGCTTGTCCAGGCCGCCCAGCAGCGTGCTGCCGTTGCCGATGTCGCCGGTGCCGAAGATCTTGTCCAGGCCTTCCGGATTGGCGGCGATGCTCCTGGCCAGGCGCTCGGCGTTGACGGCCAGCGTGCCGTCGCGCTGCGCGGTGATGCCATACACCGGCAGGCTGGCGCCGTCCACGCTCTTGCGCATCATGTCCTGCATGCGCGCGCGCAGCGCCTTCAGGCCGGCGTCGTTGGCCATCGGGCCGGCCGGCTTGTTGTTGGCCAGGTCGCCGACATAGGTCAGCTCGTCGAGTACCTTGTTGAGCTGGTTGTAGGCGTCCACGAAGGCTTGCACATTGGCCTTGGTGCCGGCATTGTCGGGCGCCACCGTCAGCGTGGCCGGCACGCCGCCGGTCTGGGCCTTGGTGAAGGTCATCTTGACATCGTTGACCACGGCGAAGGTGTTCGACGCTTGCTGGATGCGGTTCTGCGGGTCGCCGCCGGGCGCGCCCACCCACACCACCGCGTCCTGCGCGGTCACCAGCTGGGTTTGCGTGGCGGGGTCCTGCAGCATGGCTTGCAGCGCGCCGCCGACGTTGGTGGCGTCGATGGTGGCGGCCTTGTCCACGCCGGTCGCGTTCGAGGTCAGCACCAGGGTGGTGGCGCCGTTTACCGTCATGGTCGAGGCGGTCACGCTGGAGTCGTTGTCGGCCGCGGTGTTGATGGCGGTGGCCACTTCCTGCGCCGTCAGGTTGCCGTCCAGGTTCTTGTCGGCGTTGACCAGGTTGACGTTGAAGTTGGTGCCGTCGGCCAGCACCACGTTCAGGCTGCCGGCGCCGGCCGCGGAGGTGTCGCTGATGCCGCCGTAGGCGATCTGGCCGGCCGTGGCCAGCTGTTCGACATAGAAGCTGTAGGTGCCCGCCACGGCGGCCGGGCCGGCGCTGGCGGTGCCGATGTCGCCGCTCAGGGTGGCGGCGTTGGCCAGCACGCTCTTCTTGCCGGACAGGGCCAGCAGGCTGCTGCTGAAAGTGCTCATGGCCGAGCTCAGCTTGGTAATGCCGGTGCCGGCCGAGGCCGCCGCCTTGGTCTTGTCGGTCAGCAGGGTCTGCGTGGCTTCCGTGTAGCGGGTCGCCAGCTGCGCTGCCATGTAGGACGGGTAGTCGGCGCTGCCGCTGCCAGGGACTGAGGTTGCCATGATGTGCTCCAGAGAAATTAGAGGGAAGTGTACAGTGCTAACAGGCGACCGAAAATGTTTCCCTATGAAATTTTTATGGTTTATCCCGGTTTTTGACTGCGCAACCACAGTTGCGTTGCCAGTTCGTCATGCTGCTTGCGTTCCTTGGCCTGTTCCTGGTGCACTTCGGCCAACTGTTTCTTTTGCAGCACCTGGTCCAGCACTTCGCGCTTGACGTAGGCCGCCGTCAGCGCGCGCTGCGACACCGCCATGTCGGCCTCGTGCATGGACAGGTCGAGGCGGTGGCTGTCGGCCATCTGCATCACCGCCTGCTTGTAGTCGCCGCAGTTGGAGGCCAGCGCCATCGGCAGCTTGCCGCTGGCGCCGCTGTTCTGGTACAGGCCGGTGAGCCGTTCCAGGTTCTTCTGGTAGCGTTCGCGCACGGTTTCCTTGGCCGCCATTTCCGTCTGCAGCCGCGTCACTTCGCTCGAGCGCAGGTCCACCAGGGTGGACAGGTTGCGTATCATGTGGGACTGCGGTTTGGTCTTGTTCATGCCATCAGCCTTTCAAGGGTTTCCACGCACGCGGTGTAGGGCGCCGCCTCCTTGGTGCCCTGGCACAGGAATTCTTCGATATGGGAATGCAGGTTGACCGCCTTGTCGGTCACCGGATCGGCCCCGGGCACATAGGCGCCCAGCGGGATCAGGTCGCGCACCCGGTCGTGGCGCGCCATCGACGCCTTCAGCGCGCGCGCGGCCAGCACATGCTCCTTGCCGATCACCTGGTTCATGCAGCGGCTGATCGAGGCGCCGATGTTGATGGCCGGGTAATGGCCGCGCTCGGCCAGCTCGCGCGTGAGCACGATGTGGCCGTCGAGGATGGCGCGCGCGGTGTCGACCACCGGGTCTTGCTGGTCGTCGCCTTCGGCCAGCACGGTGTAGATGGCGCTCATGCTGCCGACCGGGTTCTCGCCGTTGCCGGCCGATTCCACCAGCTGCGGCAGGGCCGAGAACACCGACGGCGGATAGCCCTTGGTGGCCGGCGGCTCGCCCAGCGCCAGCGCCTGCTCGCGCAGCGCCATCGCGTAGCGCGTCAGCGAGTCCACCAGCAGCAGCACGTTCTTGCCCTGGTCGCGGTAGTGCGCGGCGATCGAATGGCACAGTTCGGTGGCCATGATGCGCATCAGCGGCGATTCGTCGGCCGGGGCGATCACCAGCACCGCCTTGCGCAGCCCTTCCGGGCCGAGCGACATGTCGACGAACTCGCGCACTTCGCGCGAACGCTCGCCGATCAGGCCGACCACCACCACGTCGGCCACGGTCTGGCGGGTGAGCATGCCCAGCAGCACCGACTTGCCGACGCCGGAGCCGGCCATCAGGCCGACGCGCTGGCCCTTGCCCAGGGTCAGCATGGAATTGATGGCGCGCACGCCCACATCGAGCGGCTCGGTGACCGGCTTCTTGCGCAGCGGATGCACGCGCGGCGGGGTGTAGTCGAGCGGGAAATCGCCGCCCAGCTTGCCCAGTCCGTCGATCGGCTCGCCCAGGCCGTTGACCATGCGGCCCAGCCAGCCGGGGCCGATGCTCAGGCTCACTTTTTCCGGCGAGGGCATGACGCGCGCGCCGGTGGTCAGGCCGACCGCCTTCTTGAACGGCATCAGGAATGAAAGCTTGTCGCGGAAACCGACCACCTGCGCGTCCAGCCAGTCGCCGTTGACGGTCTCGATCTGGCAACGCTGGCCGGTGTGCAGCGGGCACCCCATGGCTTCCAGCAGCAGGCCGGAGGCGCCCACCAGGCGCCCGGTCGGGGTGGCCATGGGGACCGCGTCCAGCTCCAGCTTGCGCAAGGCATCGGCTATCATTCTTCGCTCTCGGACTCGTCGCCGCTGTCGGCGGCCTGCAGTTGATTATCGACCTGTTCCATGACGGCAGCAAGACGTTGATGACACCCGGCATCGACTTCGTTGTCGCCGGCGCGGATGCGGCATTCGCCGATGTCCAGGCGCGGGTCGGGGATCAGGTTCCAGCGCTTGGTGCGCTTCGGATCGAGGTCGGCAATGCGCTTCAGCTCTTCCGGGTTCAGGTAGACGTCGATGTCCTCGCGGGTCGGCGGCATCGAGGCCAGCGTCTCGTCGACCAGGGCCATGATCTGTACCGGCTGCAGCGCCAGCTCGGCGCGGATCACCGAGCGCGCCACCTTGGCCACCAGGTCCACCACTTCCTTGCGCTGCGCCGCGCGGTAGTCGGCGCGCAGTTTCTTCAGGCCCTTGAGCATGGCTTCCACCGGGCGCGCCATGGTGTCGAAGCCGACCAGGGTTTCATTGCGGCCTTCCTCGCGGCCCTGCTCGAAGCCGGCGTTGCGGCCGGCCTCGAAGCCGTCCTCCTGGCCGCGCTGCAGGCCGATCTCGTAGCCGTCGCGCTGGCCCTGCTCGAAGCCTTCGCTGACGGAGGCTTGCCACTGGGCGCTGTCGGTGGTCATGCCCGGGCTGCCGTTGCGGCTCGGCGGCGGGGCGAACTGCGACAGGGGCGGGAAGCGGTAGGGGCGGAACTGCTTCATCATTCCACCACCGTTTCGGCAAACAGCTGCACTTCGACTTCGCCGGCGTCGGCCAGCGCCTTGACGGTGGCCATGATTTCCTGGCGGGTCTGTTCGATGCGCGACATCGGCACCGGGCCGGCGCGCCGCATCATGTCCTCGAAGGCTTGCGCCTGGCGTTTCGGCATGGTCTTCAGGATCGCGTCGCGGATCGCCAGCTCGGCGCCCTTGAGCGCGATGGCCCACTGCTCCAGCGGCACTTCCTCGATCAGGCGCGACAGGGTCGCTTCGGTCTGGGTCGACAGGATCAGGAAGTCGTACATCGACAGTTCGATCTGGTTCACCACTTCCGGGTCGTGCGCGCGCAGCAGCTCGACGATCTGGGCGCGGTTGCCGGGCAGGCGGTTGAGGATCTCGGCGGTCTGGCGGATGCCTTCGACGCTGGTGCTTTGCGAGTCGAAGCTGCCCAGGCAGCGGTCGACCAGCTCGTCCAGTTCCTGCAGCAGCTCGCGGTCGATCTCGTCCAGGCGCGCCAGGTTCAGCAGCACCAGGTCGCGCCCTTCGAGCGGCAGCGCGTCGATGATCTGGCCGGCCAGCGCGGGCGGCAGGAAGGCCAGGAACACGGCCTGCATCTGCACGTGCTCGTTGGCGATGTACTCGGCCAGCCACTTGGCCGAGGCCCACTGCAGGCGCGCCATTTTCGGGCGCAGCTCGTCGCCGTAGATATTGTTGAGCACGGTGTTCGCGATGTCGTTGCCCAGTGCCAGGTCCAGCGAGCGCTTCAGGTAGGCGCGCGAGGCGCCGTGCACGCCGGACTGCTCGCGGTAGTCGTCGAAGAAGGACTGCATGGCGGACTTGACCGCTTCGACCTTGATGCCGCTCATGCGCGACATCACCTGCGTCACTTCCAGCAGCTCCTCGCGCGACAGGCAGCGCAGCACGGCCGCGGCCGGCTCCTCGCCTATGCTCAGCAGCACGATGGCGGCCTGTTCGACCGGGGTCAGGCCCGAACCATCGGGCATATCGTTATTGAGTTCGGCCATTTTTCTGCATCCATTGTTTGACGACTTCGGCTACGCGTTCCGGCTCTTTTTCGGCCAGGATCTTCAGGTGATCGACCATCACGTCGACCGAGGAACCGGTCGGCGGCAGGTCGTAGTTCTCCAGCAGCGGCACCACCGGCATGCCCGGTTTGGCGGCGCGCTCTTCCAGCTGCGCGGCGGCGCTGTCCTGCGCCGCCTCCGGCGAGCCGAGGGCAGGGGCGCCGGCGGCGGCCTTGTCGCCCGGCGCATGGCCGCCCACCACGTTCGCTTCGGCGCTGCCGGCGCGCGCCGCGGCGCCGCGCAGGGCCACCGGGGCCGGCGCCGGCGGCGCGAAGCGGGCCGTGACCAGGCGCAGCAGCGGACGCAGCAGCAGGAAGTAGGCCAGGATGGCGCCCACCGCGTAGCTCAGCCAGGAGCTGAAGTCGACCACGGTGTCGCGTTCCTGCCACCACGGCACCACCGGCGCCTTGGCCGGGAAGTTCATGGCGGTGACCATCAGCGTGTCGCCGCGCGCTTCGTTGATGCCCAGACCGTTGCGCAGCACCTTGTCGATATTGGCCAGCTCGGCCGGGGTCCAGCCGGTTTTCGGGAACGGCGCGGCGGCCTGCGCCAGCACCACGGCAATGCTCTGCTTTTCCAGCGTGCCGCGCGCGTGCTTGGTTTGCACGATGCTGCGGTCATAGGCGTACTGGCGGGTGGTGGCGTTCTTGCGCGCCGAGCCGTCCGGCTGCTGGTTGGGGTCGGCCGGGTTGGTCTTGGGCGCCTCGGCCGCCGGCGGGCGGTTCGACAGGGTGCCGGGCACGCCCATCACGAGGCGGTTGCGGTCCTGCTCTTCGCGCATGGCCTCGCTGGTCACTTTCGGCGTCTCGCCGTACTTCTCGACCGTTTCTTCGACCTTGTTGTTGTTCACGGCAGCCGTCACGCTGAGGCGGAAATTGTCCTCGCCGACGATGGGGCCGAGCAGGCCGCGGATGTTGTTGCGGATATCGTCCTGCAAGCGCTTGCCGTTCTCATTGGTGGCGGCCGAGGAGTCGAAGCCGTCGGCCAGGTCCACGTGCGAGGACAGCAGGTTGCCGGCCTGGTCGACCAGGCTGACGCGCGCCGGGTTCAGGCTGGCCACGCTGCCGGCCACCATGTTGACCACGGCGGCGATGGTTTCCGGCGACAGTTTCTGGCCCGGCTTGGTGGCGATCACCACCGAGGCCGACGACTTGTCGCCGTCGCTGGTGACGAAGGAGGTCGACTTGGCGATCGACAGGTGCACGCGCGCCGAGGCGATCGCGTCCAGCGTCATGATCGATTGCGCCAGTTCGCCCTCCAGGCCGCGCCGGAAGCGCACGTCCTGCACGAACTGGGACACGCCCAGCGGATCGTTCTTGTCCATCAGCTCCAGGCCGGCCGGCAGCTGGGCCGTCACGCCTTTCGAGGCCAGCAGCATGCGCACCTTGCCCAGCATGGACTCGGGCACCAGCACCTGGCCGCTGTCCGGATGCACGCGGTAGGGGATCTGCTCGCCGTCCAGCACCGTCATCATGTCGGCCGCCACCACTTTTTCGCGCGCGCCGAACACCGGCTTGTAGGCCGACTGGTCTTTCCACAGCACCATCAGCACCAGCGCCGTCACGCCGACTGCCAGTAGCAAGATGGGAGTAAGGTTTTTGAGCAAGGCTGGGGGGACGGCGGGAGTTGCGCCGTCGCCGGAGCGCCAGCGCCCGAAGGCGGACTTGATGGTGTTGATCACTGTGAACTTTCGCGTGGAAAGGTTGAAGCCGGAACGGGGAACTGCAGCCGGCGCGGGCCGGCGTTGGTACGCTGCATGTCAGCGGTAAAGATGGCGGTGGTTGCTGCTGCGGTCAAAGCGGCAGTTTGATCAGTTCATCGACCGCGCCCATGACCTTGTTGCGCACTTGCATCAGCATCGAGAACGACAGGCTGGCTTCCTGGCTGGACAGCATGGCACCGACCAGGTCGTCGCTGCGGCCGGCGTCGACATCGGCCATTTTCTGGGCCGCCATCGCGTCGTCGTTGTTGACGCGGGTCACCGCGTCGCGCATCGACTGGGCAAACGAGAAAGACGCATTGCCGGCCTGGCCGGCCAGCGCGCCGAACTGCGCCGCCGGCGCAATGGCGCTGGACGACAGGTCCGCCGCGGCGTTCGTCAGGGAAGCCAGATCCGCCTGGATCAGGCTGGCAAATTCATTAGCCATGAAACCTCCACTTAATTGCAACGTTGCTCACACATGGCTACCACAGCCCCATGCCGGCCATATTCAGACAGTGCCCGGCGCAAACCGCCGGTTGCGACGCGTCTCAAAGCGGACTCAGGGGAATGATACATGCTGGAAATTAGTTCGGCGTATCGACGTGCACCGAAACAACAAAAAAGCCGCCGAAGGAGCGCCCGGTGGCGCAGGAAAACGACAGAATTTCCTTTTTAATCATGCACTAAGCATCACTTTGGCGGGTTTTTGTTGCGTCGCGGCTGCAACGCCGTCATGCTACGAATAAGCTTACCCGCTGGCAACTTCCCTGTAAAGCCCCCAGAGGGAGAAAACGTTTTATCCGCACTTTATTGATGCGTAGCAATAACAGGGGAATTGTTGTAAGCTTCGGCTCCGCGGCGCGGACCAGAACGCCCTAGCTATCCGGACGCTTTTTAAGCTAGGATATGGCATGCGGTTGTGCAACAATCGGCGTATCGCCAGCGCACTCACAGCGTACCGACCAAACCACTGAAATGACCATCATAAAACAGACCGCGCAACACCAAGTTCTGGATCCCTGCCTGCTGGGCAGGCCGGTGCACCGGCTGCCTGCGTTTGCCGCCCAGTTGAAGGAAGACCTGGCCCAGGCCATGCGGCTGAACGTGAACCGCCGCTACTGGGGCACATTCCAGGTCGACAGCGTGGCCTTTTCCCGCCTGGCCGGCGAAGAGAACACGCTGCGCTGGACCAATTTCTCGGCGCCGGCCGGCCAGATCGCCTTTTCGCTCGAGCGCAAGGTGCTGCTGGCGGTGCTGAACTACCGCTACGGCAAGGCCAAGAGCAATGCCGCGGCCGACGACAGCGCCGTCAAGGTGACCGCCACCGAGGAGCGCCTGGCCGTGCTGCTGGGCCAGCAGCTGGCCGGCACCCTGGCCAGCCGCATCGAATCGAACCTGCCTGCCGCGGCGGCAGGCGCCGAGGACGAGGGCTTCAAGCCTGCCGGCGCCGGCTTGCCGGCCAAGGGCGGCTGGGTCATCAGCGTGACGGTGAGCGATCCCGACAGCGAGGGCGGGCAGCCGCTCAGCGGCCGCTTCCTGTTTGCCCTCGACAAGCCTTTGATGGCCAGCGTATTGCGCGGCCTGCAGCCCGAGCGCGACCCGGTGCGGCGCGCCGGCCGCAACCAGGCGCCGCTGGGCGCGCGCCTGCAGGTGGGCCTGCAGGGCCGCCTGGTGAGCAAGGAAATGGAACTGGGCAACCTGTTCGACTTGCGCATCGGCGACGTGATCCCCATCAGCATGCACCGGGCCGAGGTCCTGCTCGACGATTCGCGCCTGTTCACGGCCGCCGTGAGCGAGCACAAGGGCAAACTCTGTTTAACCTCTTTTGAAGATGTCGAGTAAATCCATGATGAACATCAACGCAAACAGCACCAGCGACGCGCTGCTGGAGGACTTGTCGGAAGAAATGATCATCGACCAGGTCAGCAACGACCTGGCCGATGTGGCGCCGGCGCGCAGCGGCGGCGGGCGCCGCGACTTGCCGCAGATGATGCGCAAGATCCCGGTCACGCTGACCCTGGAAGTGGGCTCGGCCCGCATCTCGCTGCAGGACCTGATGGCGATCGGCCCGGACAGCGTGGTCGAGCTCGACGTGCTGGCCGGCGAACCGCTGGTCATCAAGGTCAACGGCACCGCCATCGGCCGCGCCGAAGTGGTGGTGGCGGGCGAAAACTATGGTTTGAAGGTGATCGACCTGGACGGCCTGAACCTCGACATGATGACGCCATGACCCTGGCTGACCGCAGGACGCTCGCTGCCGCCGGCGTGGCGGCCCTGGTCCTGTCCCTGCTGGCGAGCGCGCCAGCCCACGCGGTCGACCTGCTGGCCAACGTGGTGCCCGGCGCCAAGACCGAACTGACGGTCAAGACCCAGATCCTGATCATCATGACCTTGCTGGGCTTGCTGCCCATCATGGTCATGATGATGACCAGTTTCACCCGCTTTGTCATCGTGCTGTCGCTGCTGCGCCAGGCCCTGGGCCTGCAGCAGGGCTTGCCCAACCGCGTCATCACCGGGGTGGCGCTGATCCTCACGCTGCTGGTGATGCGCCCGATCGGCGACCAGGTGTGGCAAGACGCCTTCGTGCCCTACGACCAGGACAAGATCGGCCTGCAGCAGGCGCTGAAGATCGCCGAGCAGCCGATTTCGCGCTTCATGCTGGCCCAGACCAGCAAGTCCGCGCTCAAGCAGATCGCCCACCTGGCCGGCGAGGACAATGTGGCCAAGCCGGCCGACCACGCCTTCACCGTCAAGCTGGCCGCCTTCGTGCTGTCCGAGCTGAAGACCGCGTTCCAGATCGGCTGCCTGCTGTTCATTCCTTTCCTCATCATCGACCTGGTGGTGTCGTCGGTGCTGATGGCCATGGGTATGATGATGCTCTCGCCGCTGGTCATTTCGCTGCCGTTCAAGCTGCTGCTGTTCGTGCTGGTGGACGGCTGGACCCTGACGGTCAACACGCTCGTCACGAGCATCCAGGCGTATTAGCGATGCTGACGCCCGACATCGCGGTCGACCTGATTGTCGAATCGCTGCACATGGTGATGCTGCTGGTGCTGGTGCTGGTGGTGCCCGGCCTGATCATGGGCCTGCTGGTGGCCCTGGTGCAGGCGGCCACCCAGATCAATGAACAGACGCTGAGCTTCCTGCCGCGCCTGCTGGTCACGCTGCTGGCGCTGATCCTGGCCGGGCGCTGGATGGCCGGCTACCTGATGGACTATTGCGTGTCCATCTTCACCCGCGCCGCCACACTGGTAGGGTAGGGCGGGCGGCGATGGAATCCGTACTGGCCCAGTTGCTGCCGCTGCTCAATGCCTGGTGGTGGCCCTTCGTGCGCGTGCTGGCCATGCTGAGCGCGGCGCCGGTGCTGGGCGAGGCCATGGTGCCGGTGACGGTGCGCATCCTGACCGCGCTGGTGCTGTCCATCCTGATGCTGCCGCTGACCCAGAACGCGCTGGCGATCGACCCGATTTCCATCCAGGGCGCGGTGGCCACGCTGGAGCAGGCCGTGATCGGCGGCGTGCTGGGACTGGCCTTCCATTTCAGCGTGTCGGTGATGATGGTGCTGGGTTACGTGGTGTCGAGCCAGATCGGCTTTTCGATGGCGGTGATGAACGACCCGGTCAACGGCCAGTCGTCGGACGTGGTGTCGGCGCTGCTGTCGATGCTGGTGATCATCGTGTTTTTCGCCATCGACGGCCACCTGGTGATCGCCGGCGTGATCGGCGGCAGCTTCCAGGCCTGGCCGCTGGGCGGCGGCTACCATCCGCTGCTGCTGCAGACGGTGGCCTGGAACGTGGCCTGGATCTTCGCCGCCGCCATGCTGCTGGCCATTCCCATCGTGTTCGCCACCATGGTGGTGCAGATCGGTTTCGGCTTCCTGAACCGGGTCGCGCCCACGCTCAACCTGTTCGCGCTGGGTTTTTCGGTGATCACCATCTTCGGCCTGCTGATGCTGGGCCAGGTGGTGCGTTTCATTCCGGAGCACTATATCCGCATGACCGGCCGGGTGCTGGAAATGATACGGCAGCAGATGCAGGTGGCCCATGGCTGAGAGCAGCACCGGCGACAAGTCGGAAAAGGCTTCACAGCAGAAGCTGAAGAAGTCGCGCGAGGAGGGGCAGGTGGTGCGTTCGCGCGACCTGGCCACCGCGCTCGGCATCCTGGTCACGCTGAAGCTGTTCGTCTGGCTGCTGCCGTCCTACCTGACCGACTTTCGCGAGCTGTTCCAGCAGAGCTTCGCCCAGTACGATAGCGAGGGCGCCATGGACAACACCCTGTCGACCATCTTCATGACGGCCATGTGGCTGCTCATCAAGATGGTGCTGCCGCTGTTCGCCGTGCCGCTGGCCATCGTGCTGGGCGGCCTGATCCCGGGCGGCTGGGTGTTTACCAGCAAGCACTGGGCACCCAAGCTGGAGCGCTTTTCCCCGGTGACCAACCTGGGCCGGCTGTTTTCCGGCAAGCACGCGTTCGAGTTCGGCCTGTCGCTGGCCAAGTCCGGCGTGCTGATCTGGGTGCTGGTGCACGTGGGCACCTCCAGCGTGCGCGACTACACGCGGCTGCAGGGCATGCCGCTCAACGAGGCGCTGGTCAACGGTGCGGCGCTGATGCTGGACGGGCTGATGGCGCTGGTGTCGGTGTTCGTGCTGTTCGCCATTGTCGACGTGCCGGCGCAGGCCTTCTTCTTCGCCAAGAACCAGCGCATGAGCAAACAGGACCTGAAGGAAGAATACAAGAGCAGCGAAGGCCGGCCCGAAGTGCGCCAGCGGGTGCGCCAGCTGCAGCGCGCGCTGGCCCAGCGCGCCGCGCGCAAGACCGTGCCCAATGCCGACGTGGTGATCGTCAACCCCGAGCACTACGCGGTGGCGCTCAAGTACGACGAGCAGCGCGCCGAGGCGCCCTATGTGCTGGCCAAGGGCGTCGATGAAATGGCGCTGTTCATCCGCCAGATCGCGCAGGAACACCAGATTGAAGTTTTGCCCCTGCCGCCGCTGGCGCGGGCCATTTACAATACCAGCCAGGTCAACCAGCAGATCCCGGTGCAGCTGTACCAGGCCGTGTCGCAAGTGCTGAACTACGTACTGCAGATCAAGGCCTTCCGCGCCGGCCGCCGCAACGCCGAGCCCGGCTTGCCGGTTGACGTCGATGTGCCATCTTCCATGAGTGAGGTAAGACCCTGATGAATTTCCTGAACCGTATCGTCGCCGAGCTGCGCCGCCACAAGTTCGCCACGCCGCTGTTCGTGATGGCCATCCTCGGGATGATCATCCTGCCGCTGCCGCCCATCCTGCTGGATGTGCTGTTCACTTTCAATATCGTACTGGCGCTGATCGTGATCCTGGTCAGCGTGTCGGCCAAGCGGCCGCTGGACTTCTCGGTGTTCCCGACGGTGATCCTGGCCACCACGCTGATGCGGCTGACGCTGAACGTGGCATCGACCCGGGTGGTGCTGCTGCACGGCCACGAGGGCACGCACGCGGCCGGCCGCGTGATCGAGGCCTTCGGCAATGTGGTCATCGGCGGCAACTTCGTGGTCGGCCTGGTGGTGTTCGTGATCCTGATGATCATCAACTTCATCGTGGTGACCAAGGGCGCCGAGCGGATTTCCGAAGTGTCGGCGCGCTTCACGCTGGACGCCTTGCCGGGCAAGCAGATGGCCATCGACGCCGACCTGAACGCCGGCCTGATCAACCAGGAACAGGCCCAGCTGCGCCGCAAGGACGTGGCCAACGAGGCCGACTTCTACGGCGCCATGGACGGCGCCTCCAAGTTCGTGCGCGGCGACGCCGTGGCCTCGATCCTGATCCTGATCATCAACATGGTGGGCGGCGTGGCGATCGGCGCGCTGATGCAGAACATGTCGTTCGGCGACGCGTTCCGCCAGTACGCGCTGCTGACCATCGGCGACGGCCTGGTGGCGCAGATCCCGGCGCTGCTGCTGTCGGCCGCCTCGGCCATCCTGGTGACCCGCATCAGCGATTCGGGCGACTTCGAAGACACCGTCAAGAACCAGCTGCTGACTTCGCCCAGCGTGATCGGCGGCGCGGCCGGCCTGATGGCCATCCTGGCCGTGGTGCCGGGCATGCCGTGGCTGATGTTCCTGACTTTCGCCGCCGTGCTGGGCTATGTGGCCTGGCGCCTGAGCGGCAAGGTCAAGGCGCCCGACACCAGCGCCATCAAGGCCATCGAGGCCGCGCTGCGCGAGGAGAAGGCGCCCGAGCTGGAGTGGCAGAGCCTGCCTGCGGTGCAGCCGCTGCAGCTGACCCTGGGTTACAAGCTGGTGGGCCTGATCGACAAGGCGCACGGCGAGCCGCTGACCAAGCGCATCCGCGGCGTGCGGCAAAGCCTGTCCGAAGCCATGGGCATGGTGCTGCCGCCGGTGGCCGTGCGCGACGACCTGGGGCTGAAGCCGTCGCAGTACGCGGTGGTGCTCAGCGGCAGCGTGGTGGCGCAGGCCGAGGTGTTCGCCGACCGCCTGATGGCGATCCCGTCGCCCACCGTGTACGGCAAGCTGGACGGCATTCCCGGCGTAGAGCCGGCCTACGGCATGCCGGTGATCTGGATCGAGAGCGGCGAGAAGGCCAATGCGCTGGGGCTGGGCTACCAGGTGGTGGAGGCGCCCAGCGCCATCGCCACCCACGTCTCCAAGCTGATCCGCGAATACCTGCCCGAGCTGTTCCGCCACGAGGACGTGCCGGCCATCCTGGAGCGGCTGGGCGCGCTGTCGCCCAAGCTGGCGGCCTCGCTGGACAAGGCGCTCACGCACACCCAGCTGCTGCGCGTGTTCCGCGTGCTGCTGGCCGAGAACGTGTCGCTGAAGGACATCGTGCCGATCGCCACCACCTTGCTGGACAGTTCGGAAACCACCAAGGACCCCATCCTGCTGGCGGCCGAGGTGCGCTGCGCGCTGCGGCGCCAGATTGTCACCGGCCTGTTCGGCCAGAAGGCCGAGATGCTGGCCTTCAACCTGGGCGGCGAGCTGGAGAACATGCTGCTCGGTTCGCTCAACCAGGCGCGCCAGAGCGGCAAGGTGGTGCTGGACAACTATCCGATCGATCCGCACCTGCTGGCGCAGCTGCAGGTCAATATGCCGGTCGCGCGCGAGCAGATGAAGCAGCAGGCCACGCCGCCGCTGCTGCTGGTGCTGCCGCAGATCCGGCCGCTGCTGGCGCGCTATGCGCGCCTGTTCGCGCCGGGGCTGAACGTGCTGTCCTACAATGAAGTGCCGGAAAACCGCGAAGTGAGCATCATCGGCACGGTGGGCTGAACCCCGGGGCCTGGCCCGGGGACCGCCGCCGGCTTTCAGGCTCAGGCCGACTCGGAGAACAGGTCGGCCGGCTGCTGCGGCCGCGACAGCAGCACGGCGGTTTCGGCCATGGCCTTGAAGATGGCCTGGGTCAGCATGGCGGTCTGGACCCGGGTCGGATTGTTGTATTCATCGCGCACCGGCGCCAGCTCGCGCATCAGGTGGCAGCGCACCAGCGACAGGCCGTTGCGGCTGACGATGGCGGCCAGTTCCGGCAGCATGGCGCGCATGAACTGCATGGTGGCGTTCTGGTTGGCGCCGATTTCCAGCACCACGCCGTCGCCGGCCGGCTCCATCTGCACCAGCACCTTGCCCATGCCGTCGATGTGGAGTTCCAGCCGGATCGCCACCCGCGCGCGGCGGCGGCGCGGCTCGTCCTGCTGGCCGGGGTCGCGCGACACCACCCGCAGCACCAGCTTTTCCGCCCCCCAGGCATACACCGCGAAGCGCCAGGACTCCAGTTCGCTGAGCATTTGCGGCGTGACGCGGCCTTCGCGCATGGCGGACTGGCCGTGCTCGGTCATGAACAGGCCCGACGGCAGGTGGCGGCCATGGGCCTGCTCCATCAGCGCGGCGCGCTGCTCGCCGTAGGTGCGCACCATCACCGCCCACGACATGGCCATGGTATTGGCGTCCGGCTGCTGCCAGACCAGCTGGCGCGACATTTGCAATTGGTCCGGGCGCAGCGCGGCCGGGTCGGCCAGACTGGCCGCCTGCGCGTGCACCGCGTTGGCGAGCGACTTCAGCCCCTGCTGGGCCAGCAGGGCCTCTTGCGCATCGGCCACCCCGCTCAGCGCCTGGGGCAGTCCCGGCGGCAGCGAGAAGCTGGCCTCCTCGCCGGGCACGTTGGCCACTGGCGGGATGGGCTGGGGCTGGCCCGGCTGCTCGCGCGCCACCCGGTCGGGGATGTTGAGCGAGGAGCTGATCGGATTGAGTCGGTCTATAGCCATAAAGCGATTTTACACTGACCTTAAACGAAAAAAGCCAACCGGCAGTCCGGTTGGCTCTTGTGCTCCCGGGCGCGCGGGCGCCCGGGATGCCCTGGCTATTATTGCAGCAGGGACAGAACCAGCGAGGACTGGCTGTTGCTTTGCTTCAGCATTGCGGTGCCGGCTTGCAGCAGCATCTGGCTCGAGGTCATCGAAGCGGATTCCGAAGCGAAGTCCACGTCCATGATGCGGCCGGTTGCGGTCTTGGTGTTGGTCGAGATGTTGGCCAAGTTGTTGTAGACGTGGTCCAGACGGTTCGACACGGCACCCAGTTTCGAGCGCAGGGTAGCGACGGAGTCGATCGCGGTGGTCAGCTTGCCGATGGCGCCGTTGGCGGCGGTGTCGGTGATGACTTCGGTACCGGCGGTGGTCGATGCGGTGCCGGCGGCGCTGAACTGGGTTGCGCCCAGGCCGATGTCGGTCGTCGCTGCGGTCAGTTCGGTGGTGAAGTCGGCAGACATGGTTTCGGACTGGTCTGCGCCGATCTGGAAGGTGATTGCTGCGGTCAGCTTGCCGCCGGTGCTGTTGAACAGCGCGGTGCCACCGAATTTGGTGTTGCCGAAGATGTTGCTCAGTTCGTTGCTCAGCGAGTCGAACTCGGCTTGCATCGCGGTACGGTCGGCGTCGGTCGAGGAGCCGTCGGCGCCCTGGGTGGCCAGATCTTTCATGCGGACCAGGATGTTGGTGGTTTCGTCCAGCGCGCCTTCGGCGGTCTGCATCATCGACACCGAATTCTGGGTGTTGCGCATTGCCACGGCCATGCCGCTGGTCTGGGCTTTCAGGCGGGTTGCGATCTGCAGGCCTGCAGCGTCATCCATTGCCGAGTTGATGCGGAAGCCGGTGCTCAGACGGGTCATCGACGTGGACAGGTTGTCCTGCGTGCGGGAGATCGAGTTTTGTGCGGAAAGGGCCGCAGCGTTGGTGTGAAGACTCAGCATGAATAACTCCTGGTAGGTGGGTTCGATTCAGAGCAGCGGTACTTTTCTGCGCTCTCCCAAGTACAAGACGACCGTTTGAACGTGGGCATTAAATGCTTTAGAGAAATTTCGTGAAAATAATTTCTTTCCTTAAAAATCGCCTCGGCAGCGGCTGCCGATTATGTTCCCAAAAGCACAACAGCGCAGGCCGGGCGGGCGCTGCGCTGTTGTTTTAATGCCAGTTGGCGCGCTTACATGTTGGGATAATTCGGGCCGCCGCCGCCTTCCGGCGTGATCCAGACGATGTTCTGGGTCGGGTCCTTGATATCGCAGGTCTTGCAGTGCACGCAGTTCTGGGCGTTGATCTGCAGCCGGTCCTGGCCTTCGTCGGTCTTGACGAATTCATACACGCCGGCCGGACAGTAGCGTGCCTCCGGGCCGGCGTACTTGGCCAGGTTCACGTCCACCGGCACGCTGGCGTTTTTCAAGGTCAGGTGGATAGGCTGGTCTTCGGCATGGTTGGTGTTGGAGATGAACACCGAGGACAGGCGGTCGAAGGTCAGCTTGCCGTCCGGCTTGGGATAGGCGATGGGCTGGAAATTGGCGGCCGGCTTCAGGCATTCGTGGTCGCCGTGGCTGTGGCGCAGCGTCCATGGCGCTTTGCCGCGCAGGATCAGCTGGTCGATGCCGGTCATGATGGCGCCCAGGTACAAGCCTTTGCTCAGCCACGGCTTGACGTTGCGCGCCACGTGCAGTTCCTCGTGCAGCCAGGACTGTTCGAAAGCGGTGGGGTAGGCTGCCAGTTCGTCGTGCTGGCGGCCGGCGGCCAGCGCGTCGAAGGCGGCCTGGGCGGCCTGCATGCCGGTCTTGATGGCCGCGTGCGACCCTTTGATGCGGCTCATGTTGAGGAAGCCGGCGTCGCAGCCGATCAGCGCGCCGCCCGGGAACACCAGCTTGGGCAGCGATTGCAGGCCGCCGGCGGTGATGGCGCGGGCGCCGTAGGAAATGCGCTTGCCGCCTTCGAAGAAGGTGCGGATGGCCGGATGGGTCTTGTAGCGCTGGAACTCTTCGTACGGCGACAAGTAGGGGTTTTCATAGTTCAGGCCGACCACGTAGCCCACCATGACCTGGTTGTTTTCCAGGTGGTACAGGAAAGAGCCGCCGTAGGTCTTGGCGTCCAGCGGCCAGCCAGCGGTGTGGATCACCAGGCCGGGCTTGTGCTTGGCCGGGTCGATTTCCCACAGTTCCTTGATGCCGATGCCGTACGACTGCGGGTCCTTGCCCTTGTTCAGGTCGAACCTGGCCATCAGCTGCTTGCCCAGGTGGCCGCGCGCGCCTTCGGCGAACAGCGTGTACTTGCCGTGCAGTTCCATGCCCAGCTGGAAGTCGGGACCGGCTTCGCCGTCGCGCTTGACGCCCATATTGCCGGTGGCGATGCCTTTCACGGAGCCGTCATCGTTGTACAGCACCTCGGCCGCCGCGAAGCCGGGGAAGATCTCCACGCCCAGCGCCTCGGCCTGCTGGCCCAGCCAGCGCACCACGTTGCCCAGCGAGATGACATAGTTGCCATGGTTCTGGAAGCAGTTCGGCAGCAGCATGTTGGGCGCCTGGTAAGCCTTGCTGTCGGTCAAGAACAGGAAGCGGTCTTCGGTCACTTCCGTGTTCAGCGGTGCGCCCAGTTCTTTCCAGTTGGGGATCAGTTCGGTCAG
Source organism: Massilia sp. NBRC 108631 (assembly GCF_059704565.1). NCBI lineage: Bacteria > Pseudomonadati > Pseudomonadota > Betaproteobacteria > Burkholderiales > Oxalobacteraceae > Massilia > Massilia sp. NBRC 108631. Next base: position 30,507 of record NZ_BAAKJE010000225.1, on the reverse strand, counting down.
CGCTTGCGGGTCCATCACGGCGCCGGACAGGATATGGGCGCCCAGTTCGCCGCCTTTTTCCAGCACGACGACCGACACTTCCTGGCCTTTTTCCGCAGCCAGCTGCTTGATCTTGATGGCGGCCGACAGGCCGGCAGGGCCGCCGCCGACGATCACGACGTCGTATTCCATCGCGTCGCGCGGGCCGTACTGTTCCAGCAGAGTGTTTGCTTGTGTCATGGTCTGTAGCTTCTTATAAGAATGAGGCGAGAAATTAGCACGAGTGTGCTTCTTTTTCGTCAGTTTAGCAAGATGGGCGCCATTTTGCGGGACAATCTTAGACGCCGCAATCTAATACTGGCATTTTGTGTAATGATTACGTACATGCTAATTACCGATACAGGAGCTGCGCCGTGGGCATAGAAGTGAACTTTGAAGGCAAGATTGCGCTGGTGACGGGCGCCTCCAGCGGCCTTGGCGCACGCTTCGCCAAGGTCCTGGCGCAAGCCGGCGCGCAGGTGGTGCTCGCCTCGCGCCGCATCGAGCGCCTGAAGGAACTGCGCGCCGAGATCGAAGCCGACGGCGGCGCCGCCCACGTGGTGGCGCTGGACGTGACCGACTACGCCAGCATCAAGTCGGCCATCGCGCACGCCGAGACCGAAGCCGGCCAGATCGACATCCTGGTCAACAATTCCGGTGTCTCCACCACGCAACGGCTGGTGGACGTGACGCCGGAAGACTATGCCTTTGTGATGGACACCAACCTGCGCGGCGCCTTTTTCGTGGCGCAGGAAACCGCCAAGCGCATGATCGCGCGCGCCAAGGGCGACCCGAAAAAGCAGCACCGCATCATCAACATCGCCTCGGTGGCCGGCTTGCGGGTGCTGCCGCAGATCGGCGTGTACTGCATGAGCAAGGCCGGCGTGGTGCAGATGACCAAGGCCATGGCGGTGGAGTGGGGCAAGTACGGCATCAACACCAACGCCATCTGCCCCGGCTACATCTCGACCGAGATCAACGAGGACTATTTCGCCAGCGAACAGGGGCGCAAGCTGATCGACATGCTGCCGCGCCGCCGCCCCGGCAAGCCGGAAGACCTGGACGGCCTGTTGCTGCTATTGGCCGGCGAGGACTCGCACTTCATCAACGGCGCCGTGATTTCCGCTGACGATGGCATGACGGCGATGTAACGGCGCGGGCCACAGCGTGGGCAAGCGCGGTTTTCTCTACCCCTGCAGCGCCATGCCGGACGGCGACCACCAGCCGGCCGTGCTGGAACACCGGGACACGCGCGGCCAGGCACGCGAACTGCTGCGCGACTGCGGCCTGCGGGCTAGAGCGGGTGTGGCTTGCGCGGCTGCGGCGGCCGGGCAAGGCCTTACAGTTGCACGCCCACCAGCTTGTGCACCAGCTCGGAGGAGGTGGCTGCTTCGAACTTGCGCATCAGCTTGGCGCGGTGCATTTCCACCGTGCGCGGGCTGAGGTCGATCTGGCGCGCGATGACTTTGCTGGTCTTGCCTTCCACCAGCAGCGCGGCGATCTCGCGTTCGCGCGGGGTCAGTTCGGCTGTCACGGGCCGCTTTTCGCTGACGTCCTCGAAGGTCCAGATGCCCGGCCCCAGCGGTTCGCGCGCTTTCAGCGCGTGGCCGGTCACGTGGCACCAGAACAGCTCGCCATTTGCGCGGCGCATGATGCGCTCGTCCGAATAGCGGCCCTTGGCGTTCATGATGGGGATGATGCGGTCGCCGGTGCGGATGAACTCGTCCGGGGAAGGGTAGAGCAGGCAGAAGGACTTGCCCACCAGCGCTTCGCGCGCGTAGCCGAACATGCCCGCCAGCGCCTCGTTGCAGGACTGGATGGTGCGGTCCTCCGAGATGCACATGCCCACCGGCGCGTGCAGGAAAATGCTTTCATAGTCGATAGCGAGCGGTGCGTTCATCGGTGCGGGCCGGTAGTTCTACGGTATTGTGGTTTGACTAGGCGTATTCTATGCTGATACCCCATGTGAACAACAGTGCAAGCTTATCAAAACATAAGGGAGATGTATGAATAAAGTGTATCCCGATGCCGCCGCCGCCCTGGCCGGTATTGTGCAGGATGGGCAAACCATTGCCGTCGGCGGCTTCGGCCTGTGCGGCATCCCCGAGGCGCTGATCGGCGCACTGCGGGACAGCGGCGTCAAGCAGCTGACCGCGATCTCGAACAACGCCGGCGTGGACGGCTTCGGCCTGGGCCAGCTGCTGGAAACCCGCCAGATCCGCAAGATGATCGCGTCCTATGTGGGCGAGAACAAGGAATTCGCGCGCCAGTACCTGGCCGGCGAGCTGGAACTGGAGTTTACGCCGCAGGGGACGCTGGCCGAGAAGCTGCGCGCCGGCGGCGCCGGCATCCCGGCCTTCTTCACCAAGACCGGCGTCGGCACCATCGTTGCCGACGGCAAGGAAATCCGCGAGTTCGATGGCGAGCAGTACGTGATGGAGCGCTCGCTGGTGGCCGACGTGTCGCTGGTGAAAGCATGGAAGGCCGACAAGGCCGGCAACCTGGTGTTCCGCAAGACGGCGCGCAATTTCAATCCGAATGTGGCGGCCGCAGGCAAGATTACTATCGTGGAAGTCGAGCAGCTGGTGGAAGTGGGCGAAATCGATCCGGATGCAGTGCATACGCCGGGGATTTTCGTGCATCGCATCGTAGTGAACGCGACGCCGGAAAAACGCATCGAACAGCGCACCGTGCGCGCCAACTGAGGAGACGGACATGGCATGGACTCGTGATGAAATGGCCGCCCGCGCGGCCAAGGAACTGCAAGACGGTTTTTATGTAAACCTGGGCATCGGTTTGCCCACCCTGGTGGCGAACTATGTGCCGGAGGATATCGAGGTGTACCTGCAGTCGGAGAACGGCTTGCTGGGCATCGGCCCCTTCCCGACCGAAGACGAGATCGACGCCGACCTGATCAACGCCGGCAAGCAGACCGTGACGGCGCTGCCGGGCTCGGCCTACTTCAGTTCGGCCGATTCTTTCGGCATGATCCGTGGCGGCAAGATCAACCTGGCCATCCTGGGCGCGATGCAGGTGTCCGAGCAGGGCGACCTGGCCAACTGGATGATCCCCGGCAAAATGGTCAAGGGCATGGGCGGCGCCATGGACCTGGTGGCCGGCGTGAAGAAAGTGGTGGTGCTGATGGAGCATGTGGCCACCGCCAAGGACGGCAGCACCTCGCACAAGCTGCTGAAGAAGTGCGACCTGCCGCTGACCGGCGTGGGGGTGGTGGACCTGATCATCACCGACCTGGGGGTGATGGAAGTGACGCCGGCCGGCCTGAAGGTGACCGAGCTGGCGCCCAACGTGACGAAAGAGCAGCTCGCCGCCGCCACCGGCGCCGGGCTGGACTTGTCGGCAGTCTAAGCGGCCTTAGCGGCGCTGCCTGCCACGCGTGGCGGCGCCGACCATGGCGACGCCTGCCAGCAGCATGGCCCAGGCGCCCGGTTCCGGCACCGGCGAGGCGGGCGCGAACGCGCCGGCTCCCGCCGACAGGCTCAGCGTGCCCTGCAGCGCGGTAGCGCCGCTGTAGGTGGTGCGCCAGAACGCGCCGGAATAACTGCCGCTATCGATGTAGTAGTCTTCGCTGCCGGCGTTCGGCACGCCATTCATGACCAGGTTGGCTTCCGCGACGGCCGTCTCGCCTTCGCCATGGGCGGCCGCCAGCGTCAGGTCGGCCATGAAGCGCACCTCCGTGTTGGGCCCGAGCGTAAAGCCGCTGATCCAGTAACTGCGCACGTTGGCGCCGGCCCCCAGCGTCAGCGGCACGCCGCCGGCGTTGACTTCGCTGTACTGGCTGGCGGGCGTGAGCGTGCTTTCTGCGGCCACCCCGGTCAGGCTGCGCGTCAGCGTGCCGTAGCCGGACGCGCCATAGTTGGGGTACTGGCCCTCGGAACTCATCCAGATATTTCTCGACAGGACTTCGGGCGCGCCATTGACCAGTTGCAGGGTGAAGCTGGGCGCCACGCCGTCGTCCGGCGTCAGGTCCAGCAGTTCCACGCGCAGCGGGCCGATCAGCGACGTGGCGGAGGCGGCCGCGCTGGCCGCACCGCTCCAGCCGCCCAGGCACGCGGCCAGCGCCGCTGCCATCAGCATATGCTTCATTCTCATCGTTACACTCCTTGAATAGACAACGAGGTCCGCAGCCGGCCGGAATGCCAACTGTCGCGTGAATATATGCTGTTCGGTTTTTGCGCGCCAATGCCTGCGCGTATCGAACTCGGCTACGGATTTGCTAGTGACGCCAGCGCCTTGCGCATGAAAATGGTGGCCTGGGGGTTGTCGTTGTAGCGCGCGCAGGGCTGGTAGGCGCGGCGCTGGTAGTGCCGCAGCGCGTGCGCCAGGTCGTCTTTGCTGTCGAGGTAGATCCAGGCGGCGCCGCTGGCGGCGGCGTGCGCCTCCATGGCGTCCAGCAGCGCCTCGGCGATGCCGCGTCCCCGGTAGGCCGGCCGCACGTACAGGCGCTTGCATTCGGTGGCTGCGGCCACGCCGTCCAGCGGCAGGGCGCGCAGCGCGACGCAGCCGGCCGGGTGGCCGTCGGCGTAGGCCAGCCACAGCGCGCAGTGCGGGTCGGTCAGGAAGGCGACGATGTCCTCGGGCGCGTCGCGCACCACCACGCCGATGGCGTCGAAGTATTCGTACAGCAGGGACTGGGTGGGCTGGAGCTCGGAGCGGGTGGCGCGGGCGACAGTGATGGTCATGTGCTGGTCTTGTTCTGGTTCATGGCCTTACTCTAAACCATCCTGGCGCCGGCTGCAAAACGTGGCGAATCCGCCGCGTTCGCGGCGCCCCGACACGGCGGGCCGATCAACACGGTGATTCTTTCGGCCCAGTCCGGCGTGCGCCGTTGACCTTTCCCCAAGGACAAAATGATACTGGGCTCTCCTACTAAAAATTAACAATTGGAGACACCATGCATATCCTGAAAAGCCCTGCGGCCGGCCTGGCCGTGCTGATGCTGGCGGCCGGTTGCGGCGGCGACACCGCCAGCGACGCAAGCCCGGCCAGGTCCGCCCTGCGCATGGGGCTGGCCGGCAGCGCGGCCCTGGCCGAGGCCAGCAGCTTCGGCCTGAGCGCGGACGCCAACTTTTACACCATCGACACCGGCGCCGGGCTGGTGTTCAAGATACGCCGGCTGGACAACGGCGTTAGCACCCAGTCGGCCGGCGACATCGCGTCCATGGTCTACAACGGCGTGCAGTACCAGGACCAGTCGCGCGGCAGCCAGGTCAATTCCGGCTTCGACTTCCTGTACACCGGCGTGTCCGCCGTCAGCGTGAACGCGGAGGCGATCGGCGCCGACTACATCAAGGTGACCGTGGTGGCCGGCAACCTGACCCACTATTACATCGTCAAGAAGGGCGTCAACAACATCTTCATGGGCACCTATTTCACCAGCGAGCCGAGCACGCTGGGCCTGGCGCGCTTCATCCTGCGCGTGCCGATCGCCGCGCTGCCCAACGGCCCGGTGCCGTCCGACCTGCGCGGCACCACCACCACGGTGGAATCGGGCGACGTGTTCGGCCTGCCGAACGGCCAGACCCGCTCCAAGCACTATTCCAATCTGCGCCTGAAGGACTGGCAGTACATCGGCGCCACCAGCGCCAGCGCCGGCATGTGGGTGGTGCGCGACAACAACGAGGGCAACTCGGGCGGGCCGTTCTACCGCAGCCTGCTGAACCAGGCCACCGCCACCAACCAGGAGCTGACCTATATCGTCAACTACGGCGAAGCCCAGACCGAAACGCTGCGCACCAATATCCTCAACAGCTACACGCTGGTGTTCAATGATGGTAGCGCTCCCGGCGCTGTCGACACCGCCTTCTTCAGCGGCCTGGGCCTGACCGGCTACGTGGGCCCTGCGGGGCGCGGGCGGGTGGCCGGCGTGGGCCTCACCGGGCGCGACGCGGGCTACGAGTACACGGTCGGCTTCGCCAACGCCACGGCGCAGTACTGGGCCAAGGCCGACCCGGCCACCGGCCACTTCGACAGCGCCGGCATGCTGCCTGGCACCTACACCATGAAGGTCTACAAGAACGAATACGCGGTCGACACCCGCAGCGTGACGGTGACGGCCGGCGGCACGGTGGCGCTGAATACGATCGCCATCGCGGGCGACCCGAGCGCGGCGGCGCCGCTGTGGCGCATCGGCGACTGGGACGGCACGCCTGCCGAGTTCATCAACGGCGACAAGGTCACCACCATGCATCCGTCCGACGTGCGCATGGCGTCCTGGTCGCCGGGCGACTACCAGGTCGGCACGTCGAACGCGGCCACCGGCTTCCCGGCCTACCAGTGGAAGAACGTGAACGGTACGCTGACCATCAAGTTCAACCTGACGCAAAGCCAGATCGCCGACTACCAGCTGCGCCTGGGCATTACCGCCGCGTTCGCCGGCGGCCGGCCCAAGCCGCAAGTGAACGGCTGGATCCCCGCCAACCCGTCGCCGTCCACGCAGCCGTCCACCCGCACGCTGACGGTGGGCACGTATCGCGGCAACAACACCATGTACACCTTCAGCGTGCCGGCTTCGGAGTTGCAAGTGGGCCAGAACGTGCTGACGCTGACCGCCATCAGCGGCTCCAGCGGCGTCACCTACCTCAGTCCCGGCTATGCCTGGGACGCCGTGGACATGATCAAGCAATGACGGGAGCGATGATGAAGACGACTTTGCAACGGGCGCTGGCATCGGTGCCGGCGATGGCTGCGGCCGCCGCCATGCTGCTGTCCGGCAGCGCGGGGGCTGCGGTGATTGCCACCCTGGGCAGCGGCACGGCCGTCAAGACGGTCACCAATGCCGCCCATTTCGCGCTGAACACGGCCATGGCCAGCGGCTACGTGGAGGACGGCCTGCTGTTCAGCTACACCGGCTCGGCCAACAACAACGGCTGCGGCTACGCCGGCGTGGACTGCTACGGCGCGCCAAGCGACCTCAGCCCTGCGTTCAGCGGCAATTACATGGCCTCGTCCGGCAACAACGCCTACATCAGCATCCGCCTGGCGAGCGGGCTGGACTTCTACAAAGTGGAGTTCGCGGCAGGCAGCAGCTACCTCAACCTGAACGGCTACTGGAAGACGTTCAACGACAGCGTGCAGACGGGAGCGGGCAATATCAGCCAGCCGCGCGGTGCGGTGCTGGCGCTGGCCGACGCGGCCGGCTTCGACGAGGTGCGCTACTACGCCTTTTCCACCGCCAACAGGCAGAGCGGTTTCAGCGGCGCTGCGATCGATGAGGTGAGGGTGGGGGTGCCGGAACCGGCGTCGGTGCTGCTGGTGGCCGTGGGCCTGTTTGGACTGACGGCGGTGCGCAGGCAGCGCACCGCCGTTGAAGCGGACTAGCCGGGGGTTACGCTGCCTTGGCTGCGGCCGGGGCAATTGCAGGCCCGGCGTGCGCCTCGCCCATCGGCGACGGGTTGGCCAGTTCGCGCTGCATGGTTTCCATGTCCAGCTCGTTTTCCCACTTCGACACCACCACGGCGGCCACGCCGTTGCCGATGAAGTTGGTCAGCGCGCGGGCTTCGCTCATGAAGCGGTCGATGCCCAGGATCAGCGCCATGCCCGCCACCGGGATGGTCGGCACCACGGCCAGGGTGGCGGCCAGGGTGATGAAGCCGGCGCCGGTGATGCCGGAGGCGCCCTTCGAGGTCAGCATCGCCACCGCCAGGATGGTCAGTTCCTGGCCCAGGGTCAGGTCGGTGTTGGTGGCTTGCGCGACGAACAGGGCGGCCATGGTCATGTAGATGTTGGTGCCGTCCAGGTTGAAGGAGTAGCCGGTGGGAACCACCAGGCCGACCACCGGTTTGGCGCAGCCCAGCTTTTCCAGCTTGCGCATCAGCGAAGGCAGCGCGCTTTCCGACGAGCTGGTGCCCAGCACGATCAGCAGTTCTTCTTTCACGTAGTTGATGAAGCGGGTGATCGAGAAACCGGTGAACTTGGCGATCGAGCCGAGCACGATGAAGATGAACAGGAAGCAGGTCAGGTAGAACGAACCCATCAGCTTGGCCAGCGGCAGCAGCGAATCGATGCCGTATTTGCCGATGGTGAAGGCCATGGCGCCGAACGCGCCGATCGGGGCCACTTTCATGACGATGTTGACGATGCCGAAGATGGCGTGCGCCAGGTCGTCGATCAGCTTGGCCAGCGGCCGGCCTTTTTCGCCCAGCAGCGACAGGGCGAAGCCGAACAGCACCGAAATCAGCAGCACTTGCAGGATGTCGCCCTTGGCGAAGGCGTCGACCACGGTGTTCGGGATGATGTTCATCACGAAGTCGGTGGTGGACTGGTGCTTGGCTTTTTCGGTGTACTGGGCGATGGCCTTGGTGTCCAGCGTGGCGGGATCGACGTTGAAGCCGTCGCCCGGGCGCAGGATGTTGGCCACGAACAGGCCGATCACCAGCGCGAAGGTGGACACCACCTCGAAGTACAGCAGGGCCTTGCCGCCGACGCGGCCGATTTTCTTGACGTCTTGCATGCCGGCAATGCCGGACACCACGGTGCAGAAGATTACCGGGGCGATGATCATCTTGATCAGCTTGATGAAGCCGTCGCCCAGCGGCTTCATGGCGACGGCGTCGCCGGGCAGGTATATGCCCAGCAGCACGCCGCATAGAATCGCGAACAAGACCTGCACGTACAGGACTTTGTAGAATGGTTTTTTCATGATCGTCTCCCCATTGATAAATCGAATGAGGCCGATCATGAGGGAAAATAACTGTGTGGACTATTGTGGCAATCACTATTGCGGTTAACCACATTGCGGCTATCCACAATGGCCCGGCGGCAGCGCTTGCCTTATTGCGCGCTTACTGCGCGACCCAGCCGCCGTCCATATTCCAGGCCACGCCGCGCACCTGTTTGGCCGCGTCGCTGCACAGGAACACGGCCAGCGCGCCCAGTTCCTCGGGCGTGACGAACTCGCCGGACGGCTGCTTGTCGGCCAGCAGCGCTTTCTTGGCCTCGTCGTTGCTCAAGCCGTCCTTCAGGGCGCGCGCATCGACCTGCTTTTGCACCAGCGGCGTCAGCACGAAGCCGGGACAGATGGCGTTGGCGGTGACGCCGGTCTGCGCCGTTTCCAGCGCGGTCACCTTGGTCAGGCCCACCAGGCCGTGCTTGGCCGCCACGTAGGCCGATTTGCCGGCCGAACCCACCAAGCCGTGCGCCGAGGCCAGGTTGATGATGCGGCCCCAGTTCTGCTTGCGCATGTAAGGCAGCGCCAGGCGCGACGTGTGGAAGGCGGAGGTCAGGTTGATGGCGATGATGGAGTCCCATTTTTCGACCGGGAAGTCTTCCACGTTGGCCACATGCTGGATGCCGGCGTTGTTGACCACCACGTCCAGGCCGCCGAACTTGTCGGCCGCGAAGGCGAACAGCGCTTCGATTTCCGGCGCTTTCGACATGTCGGCGTTGTGGTAGGCCGTTTGCACGCCGAATTCGCGCGCCGTGTCCGCTTGCAGCTGGGCGATTTCGGCGGCGTCGCCGAAGCCGTTGAACAGGATGTTGGCGCCTTCGGCCGCCAGCGAACGCGCCATGCCCAGGCCGATGCCGGACGTGGAACCGGTGACAAGTGCGGTCTTGCCGCGAAGGAGGGTGCTGGCCATGGAGTTCCTTTATAGAGTGAATCGAAATCTGCGGGTTGTCGGATGGGAAATGCGTGCGCTACACTTCTTCAAGATTTTAAGCCCAACGCCGGGTAAAATGTCGTACGTTGAAAAAAAGGAATCAGCATGATCGAGGCAAAAATAAAGTCTGTGCAGTGCATTTCGCCCAGCGGCTTGCACCAGATGGCCTACAAGGAATGGGGCGACGAGGACAATCCCAACGTGCTGGTCTGCGTGCATGGCGTGACGCGCGTTTCCGACGATTTCGATAATATGGCGCGCGCGCTGGCCGGCCACTACCGCGTGGTGGCGCCGGACGTGGTGGGCCGCGGCCGTTCCGGCCGCCTGCGCAACCCCGAACTGTACCGCCTGCCGCAGTATGTGTCCGACATGGTGACCCTGGTGGCGCGCGTGACCGCGCGCGGCCCGCGCCAGACGGTGGACTGGTTCGGCACCTCGATGGGCGGCCTGATCGGCATGGGCCTGGCCTCGCTGCCGGACAGCCCGGTCAGCAAGCTGGTGCTCAACGATATCGGCCCGGTGCTCGACCCGGACGCGCTGCGGCGCATCGGCGACTACATCGGCCAGGACCTGCGCTTCCCGAGCTTTGAACTGGGCGCCAAGTTCGTGCGCGACGTGTCGCTGCCGTTCGGCCCGCATACCGACGACGAGTGGCACAAGCTGGCCGCCGACGTCTTGCGCCAGGATCAGGACGGCCAGTGGGTGCGCCACTATGATATGGGACTGGCCCAGCCGTTCCGCTCGGCCACGCCCGAATCGGCGCGCGCCGACGAGGCCATGCTGTGGGCCGCCTATGACGCGATCCGCTGCCCGACCCTGCTGGTGCGCGGCGCCCAATCCGATTTGCTGTCGCCGGCGACGGCATTGAGCATGACACAGCGCGGGCCAAAAGCCACGCTGGTGGAGATACCGGACGTCGGTCACGCTCCCACCTTCCTGCATGGCGACCAGATCGCCATCGCCAAGAAGTTTTTACTTGACCTATAAACCTTTAGAAAGAACATCGTATGGAAATCACCCGCCTGCACGTTGGCAAACGCCTGTCCGAAGTCGCCATCCATAACGGCACCGTCTACCTGGCCGGCCAGATCGCCGAAGACACCAGCAAGGACATCGTGGGCCAGACCCAGGAAGTGCTGGCCGCCGTCGACCGCCTGCTGGCCGAAGCCGGCAGCGACAAGACCTGCATCCTGAGCACCGCCATCTACATCAAGGACATGGCCCTGTTCCCGGGCATGAACGAAGTGTGGGACAGCTGGGTCGCCCAGGGCCACACGCCGCCGCGCGCGACCGTGGAAGCCACGCTGGCCAATCCGGCCTGCCTGGTGGAAGTGGTGGTGGTCGCAGCACAGCGTTAAGCACTGCGCGCGCCAGGCGCGCCAGGCAGTGGGCAACAAGCATAACCCCGCAACTGCGGGGATGATTCAACAAAGTAAGAGGTATCATGGTTTCTATCGCAGCGCTCAACAGCGCAACGTCGGACCAGCTGGTCCAGGGCCTGTCGGCCGAAGACGGCGCGCGGGTGCTGGCCGCGCTTGACCTGGCCAGCGCAGCGTATGGCGACAAGACCTGCAGCAGCGGCCAGAGTGCGTTCGAGTTCGCCGTCGGCGTCGCGAGCACGCTGGCCTTCCTGCGTATCGATGCGGAAACCCGCATCGCCGGCCTGATGTTCGAGGCAACCCTGCTCGATCCATCCCAGGCCCCGAATATCGAACCCCGTTTCGGTCCCGCCGTGGCTGAACTGGTCAGCGGCGTGCGCCAGCTGATCCGCCTGCGCGAGCTGACCCAGACCCAGCCTTCCGGCACGCCCGGGCGCGGCAAGAACGCGGCCCAGCAGGCCGTGGCGCAAGTGGAAACGCTGCGCAAGATGCTGCTGGCCATGGCCAGCGACATGCGCGTGGTGCTGGTGCGCCTGGCCTCCTGCGTGACCACCTTGCGCTATTTCGCCGACATCAAGCGTTTTGACGAGGTGACCCACAGCTACGGCCGCGAAACGCTGGACCTGTACGCGCCGCTGGCCAACCGGCTCGGCATCTGGCAGCTGAAATGGGAGCTGGAAGACCTGTCGTTCCGCTTCATCGAACCGGATGCGTACAAGCGCATCGCCAAGATGCTGGAAGAAAAGCGCATGATGCGCGAAGGCTTCGTGTCGTCCTCCATCACGCGCCTGCAGAACGAGCTCAACAGCGCAGGCATCAAGGCTGAAGTGTTCGGCCGGCCCAAGCACATCTACTCGATCTGGAGCAAGATGCGCGGCAAGGAGCTGGACTTCACGGAGCTGTACGACGTGCGCGCCTTCCGCGTCATCGTCGACGACGTCAAGACCTGCTACACCGTGCTGGGCGTGGTGCACAACATCTGGACCCCGATCCCGAAAGAATTCGACGACTACATCTCGCGGCCCAAGCCGAACGGCTACCGCTCGCTGCACACGGTGGTGACGGCCGACGACGGCCGCCCGCTGGAAGTGCAGATCCGCACCCAGGAAATGCACAACTTCGCCGAATACGGCGTGGCCGCGCACTGGCGCTACAAGGAGGAGGGCGGTTCCAACTTCCAGGGCCAGAAGTACGACGAAAAGATCGCCTGGCTGCGCCAGCTGCTGGCCTGGAAATCGGACGTGGCCGACACCGTGGTGGGCCAGGAGGAAGTGCAGCGCGAATGGGTGGAAAAGCTCAAGTCCGCCTCGCTGGACGACCGCATCTTCGTGCTCACGCCGCAGGCGCGCGTGCTGGAGCTGCCGGTGGGGGCCACACCGATCGACTTCGCCTACCATTTGCACAGCGACGTGGGCCACCGTTGCCGCGGCGCGCGCGTGGACGGCATCATGGTGCCGCTCAACACCGCGCTGAAGAACGGCCAGACCTGCGAGATCATTACCGCCAAGGGCGCGCCCGGCACGGCCGGGCCGTCGCGCGACTGGCTCAATCCCGAATACACGGTGGCCACCCGCACCCGTTCCAAGATCCGTGCCTGGTTCCACGCCATCGACCAGCAGGAAACGCTGTCGCACGGGCGCGCCATGGTGGAGAAATCGCTGCAGCGCGAAGGCAAGACCGCGGTCAACCTGGAGGCGCTGGCGAACAAGCTCGGCTTCGCCAAGGTGGACGACCTGTTCATCTCGGTGGGCAAGGAAGAGTTCAGCCTGCGCCACGTGGAGCAGGCGCTGCACGACACGGGCGAGCCGGTCGAAGTGGAAGATGCGGTGGTGCTCGGCAAGAGCCGCGCCTCCAGCGTGGAGCAGGGCGCCAAGTCCGGCGTGCTGGTGGTGGGCACGGACGGGCTGATGACGCAGCTGGCCAAGTGCTGCAAGCCGGCGCCGCCGGACAGCATCGTCGGCTTCGTCACGCGCGGCAAGGGCGTGTCGATCCACCGCGCCACGTGCAAGAACTTCGCCGAGATGCGCGCCAAGGCGCCGGAGCGCGTCATCGTCACCGAATGGGGGCGCGCGGTCAACGAGACCGTCTACCCGGTCGGCATTTTCGTGCTGGCGGGCGACCGCCAGGGCCTGCTGCGCGACATTTCCGAGATTTTCTCGCGTGAAAAGCTCAACGTCATCGGCGTCAACACGCAGAGCGCGAAAGGGCAGGCGCGCATGACCTTCACTGCTGAAATCGGCTCCACCGCGCAGCTGCAAAAAGCCCTGTCGGCGATCGCCGAAGTCAGCGGCGTGCTGGAAGCGCGCCGCTCCTGATTGCGCTCAGGCCGCCAGTTCGGCCTGCAGCGTCACGTGGTCGATGCCATGCCGCGCCAGCAGCATGGCCTTGATGGCGGCCAGGATGGCCGGCCAGTCCTGCAGGTCGCGCACCTCGATGTGGCCGATCAGCGCAGGCTGGCCGGGGGACATCGACCACACGTGCAGGTCGTGCACCGACGCCACGCCCGCCACCTGTTCCAGGTCCGCGCCCACCTGCAGATAGTCGATGTGGCCGGGCACGCCTTCCATCAGGTGATGGTAGGACTCGCGCAGGATCTCCACGGTCGACTTCAGTATCAGCAGCGACACCAGGATGGACAGCAGCGGATCGATCTGCATCCAGCCGGTGTACCAGATCACCGCGCCGGCAATCAGCGCGGCAATGGAACCGAGCAAGTCGCCCATCACGTGCACCAGCGCGGCGCGCGTGTTCATGCTTTTCTTGTCGTGCGACAGCACCCAGGCCACCGCCAGGTTCACGCCCAGGCCGATGCCCGCCACCACGAACACCATGCCGCCCTGCACCTGCTGCGGCGCGCTGAAGCGCTGCACGGCTTCGAACACGATCCAGCCCACCACGCCCAGCATCAGCAGGCCGTTGACGAAGGCGGCCAGCGCCTCGGCGCGGCCATAGCCGAAGGAGTAGCGCGCCGACGGCGGCCGCTTGGCGATCAGCTGCGCCAGCAGGGCCAGGCCCAGCGCGGCGGCGTCGGTCACCATGTGGCCGGCGTCCGAGATCAGGGCCAGCGAATTGGCCAGGAAGCCGGACACCGCTTCCACCCCGGCAAAGCCCAGCGTGAGCGCCACCGCCCAGCCCAGCACTTTCAGGCTGCGGTCTCCCGTGTAGTGTTTGTGCTGGGCGTCGCCCGCGCGGTGCGCGTGCAGGTGGGCGGTGTCGGTATCGAGGTGCATAGGCGTTATTTGTAAGTGCCGCAGGTGATGATGTATTGGCCCACCTGGCGGAACCAGGCCGACTTGGCGTGCATCTGCTGGGTCGTCGGGTGTACCCACTTATAGTCGACCGGACCTTGCTGGCCTTTGCTGGCTTTGTCCAGGATCTCGCGCACGAAGTACTTGTCGTCCTCGTCGCGGTAGTTGTATACGTTGAGGCCGACCAGGCGCGGAATGGCCCCGTGCGCCATTACCTTACCATGCTCGTCGTAGATCACGATATAGAGGTCGCGGTGGATGAAGCGGCCCTTGGGATTGCTGGCTTCGAAGAAGGTCTTGGCCGGCCCCTGGTCCGCCAGGTAGGCGGCGGTCTTGTTGACCAGGGCGAGGGCGTCGGCCGGCGTGCCGTGGCCGCTGGCGCAGGCGCACAGGCTGAACAGCGCTGCGGCCAGAAAAGTTAACAACTGTTTCATGTTTCTAGCGTTTTCTGTAACAACTGAATATAGCATAGTGGGCTAGAGCAATGTTTTCACATTTGCCCCTTGCGGAAGCGATTTTCACTCTCTATAATGCTGGTCTTCGGGCGGTTAGTTCAGCTGGTTAGAATACTTGGTCGACATCCAAGGGGTCGGGGATTCGAATTCCTCACCGCCCACCAGAACATGTAGTAAGATGGTTTTTCAGTTGTATGCAGTAAGCGAGCAGTAAACAAGGGCGGTTAGTTCAGCTGGTTAGAATACTTGGTCGACATCCAAGGGGTCGGGGATTCGAATTCCTCACCGCCCACCACCAACATTATGTAAGAGCGAGAAAGGCAATCCGGTTATGACACCGCGAACTACTACCAAGGTTAGTAAGTAACGCTAGTCACCGGCTTTCTCACGCTATCACATGGAAGAAAACGCGGCTAGCCCGCGTTTTTTTTCGTCCGCAGTTTCGCAGTTTCCCAATATTTCCGTTTCACCCACTATCCGGCATTTTGCCGACTGGAGAGCATGATGGTTGCAGTCCGACTTCCCGATGGTTCCGTGCGTCAGTTCGACGCGCCCGTCACGGTGGCCCAGGTGGCCTCCAATATCAGCACCAGCCTGGGCAAGGCTGCGCTGGCCGGCAAGGTTGACGGCAAGGTCGTCGACACTTCCTTCCTGATCGAGCAGGATGCCGACGTGGCCATCGTGACCGACCGCGACCCGGAAGGCCTGGACGTGATCCGCCACTCCACCGCCCACTTGCTCGCCTACGCCGTCAAGGAGCTGTTCCCGGACGCGCAAGTGACCATCGGCCCGGTGATTGAAAACGGCTTCTACTACGATTTCTCGTACAAGCGCCCGTTTACGCCGGAAGACCTGGTGGCGATCGAAAAGAAAATGGCCGAACTGGCCAAGAAGGACGAGCCGGTCACCCGCCAGGTCCTGCCGCGCGACGAGGCCGTGGCCTACTTCAAGTCCATCAACGAACACTACAAGGCCGAGATCATCGCCTCGATTCCAGCCGACCAGGATGTGTCGCTGTACTCGGAAGGCAAGTTCACCGACTTGTGCCGCGGCCCGCACGTGCCGTCGACCGGCAAGCTGAAAGTGTTCAAGCTGATGAAGCTGGCCGGCGCCTACTGGCGCGGCGACTCGAAGAACGAGATGCTGCAGCGCGTCTACGGCACCGCCTGGACCAAGAAGGAAGACCAGGAGCAGTACCTGTTCCAGCTGGAAGAGGCGGAAAAGCGCGACCACCGCAAGCTGGGCAAGCAGCTGGACTTTTTCCACTTCCAGGACGAGGCGCCCGGCCTGGTGTTCTGGCATCCGAAAGGCTGGACCATCTGGCAGCAGGTTGAGCAATACATGCGCAACAAATACCAGGTCAACGGCTACCAGGAAGTGAAGGCGCCGCAGATCCTGGACGCCAGCCTGTGGGGTAAGACCGGCCACTGGGACAACTACCGCGAAAACATGTTCGTGACGGAGTCGGAAAACCGCTCCTACGCGCTAAAGCCGATGAACTGCCCGGGCCACGTGCAGATCTTCAACAGCAATATGCGCTCCTACCGCGACCTGCCGCTGCGCTACGGCGAGTTCGGCCAGTGCCACCGCAACGAGCCGTCCGGCGCGCTGCACGGCATCATGCGCGTGCGCGGCTTCACCCAGGACGACGGCCACATCTTCTGCATGCAGGAGCAGATCGAGCCGGAAGTGGTGGCGTTCCACACCCAGGCCATGGAGGTGTACGCCGACTTCGACTTCACCAACATCGACGTCAAGCTGGCGCTGCGCCCCGACAGCCGCATCGGCACCGACGAAGTGTGGGACGAGGCCGAAGAGGCGCTGCGTTCCGGCCTGCGCGCCTGCGGCGTGGCATGGACCGAGCTGCCGGGCGAGGGTGCCTTCTACGGCCCGAAAATCGAATACCACCTGAAGGATTCGCTGGGCCGCCCTTGGCAGGTCGGCACCATGCAGGTCGACTTCTTCATGCCGCAGCGCCTGGGCGCCGAATACGTGGCGGCCGACAACTCGCGCCAGGTGCCGGTCATGCTGCACCGCGCCATCGTCGGTTCGCTGGAACGCTTCATCGGCATCCTGATCGAAAACTACGCCGGCGCGCTGCCGATGTGGCTGGCGCCGGTGCAGGTATCGGTGCTCAACATCTCCGACGCGCAGGCCGATTATGTGAACGATGTGGCCGCCAAGCTGCGCAAACAGGGCTTCCGCGTGCAGACCGATTTGCGCAACGAGAAGATTACGTATAAAATACGCGAACATTCCGTCCAAAAACTGCCGTACATTCTGGTCGTCGGCGACAAGGAACGGGATGCCAACACTGTGGCCGTGCGGGCACGTGGGAATGTCGATCTGGGCGTAATGTCCCTCGACTCCCTGGTTGAGCGACTCCTCAAGGACGTTGCCGACAAAGCCTGACCCCGAGGAAACTCGCATACCGGCCGATCATCGAATTTTTAAAGGAAACTACAATAGCTACTGACAAGTCGCATCGCATCAATGGCGAAATCACCGCTCCCGAAATGCGTCTGAGCGGGGTTGACAACGAACCGCTCGGTATCGTGAGCCTGGCCGAAGCCTTCCGCCTGGCGGAAGAAGCGAACGTCGACCTGGTGGAGATCGCCCCGACGGCGGTCCCGCCAGTCTGCCGTCTGATGGACTACGGCAAGTTCAAGTATTCGGAGCAGAAGAAGGCCCACGAAGCGAAGCTCAAGCAAAAAGTCATCTCCGTGAAGGAAGTCAAATTCCGTCCGGGCACCGATGACGGCGATTACAATATCAAGCTGCGCAACCTCATCAAGTTCCTCGATGACGGCGACAAGACCAAGATCACGCTGCGCTTCCGCGGCCGTGAGATGGCGCACCAGGATATCGGTTTCCGCATGCTCGAGCGTCTGAAGGCTGACCTGGAGCCGTACGGCCAGGTCGAGCAGTTCCCGAAGATGGAAGGCCGCCAGATGATCATGGTCCTGGCGCCGAAAAAGAAGAAGTAAACAAGAATTTGCGGAATAGCGGACACCTTAGGGTATAATCGCGTTCCGCAAAATGTAGTGGCCAACAGCAAGACGGACCGCTGCATCAACAAGTGAAAGCAGGCCTCTAAGCGCAGCGTAGTGCTGCCACCTGCAATCCTGTTAATTTGGAGCTGCCCGTAAGAGGGCAGATGTGTTATGCCAAAAATGAAGACCAAAAGCTCCGCGAAAAAGCGTTTTCGCGTGCGTCCAGGTGGTACTGTTAAATCGGGTATGGCTTTCAAGCGCCACATCCTGACCAAAAAGACCACCAAGAACAAGCGTCAGCTGCGTGGTACCCGTAACATCAACGCATCGGATGTCACGTCCGTCATGCGCATGATGCCTACCGCTTAATCTCACACTCATTTAAGGAGCTAATATGCCTCGAGTAAAACGTGGGGTTACTGCGCGTGCCCGTCATAAAAAAGTATTAAACCTGGCCAAGGGTTACCGTGGTCGTCGTAGCAAGGTATACCGTATTGCCAAGCAAGCAGTCATGCGCGCTGGCCAGTACGCATACCGTGACCGCCGTAACAAGAAGCGCGTCTTCCGCCGCCTGTGGATCGCCCGTATCAACGCCGCTTCCCGTGAGCATGGCGTGACGTACAGCGTGTTCATGAACGGTCTGAAGAAGGCGAACATCGAGCTGGACCGTAAGGTTCTGGCCGATATGGCTGTGATGGACAAGCCGGCCTTCGCCGCGATTGTCAACACCGTCAAAGCACAAATCGCTGCCTAATATCAGCGTTTGATGCGTAGCGCTGCTTCCGGCAGCGCATGAGAGCGGGGCAAGGTGTGAACCTGTGCCCCGTTTTTAATTTCCAAGACAGGAATATTGCATGAACTCCCTGGAAGAACTGGTCGTCTCGGCACGTGCTGACTTTATCGCCGCCGCAGACGCCGCCGCACTTGAGAACGCCAAAGCCAAGTATCTGGGCAAGACCGGCCAGATCACCGAAATGATGAAGGGCCTGGGCAAGCTCGACCCGGACGCGAAAAAAGCGCAGGGCGCGCTGATCAACGCCGCCAAAGTGCAGATCGAAGCCGCGCTGACCGCGCGCCGCGACGCCATGGCCGAAGCCCAGCTGCAAGCCCGCCTGAACGCGGAAGAAATCGACGTCACTTTGCCAGGCCGCGGCCGCGCCGGCGGTGGCCTGCATCCTGTCATGCGCACCTGGGAGCGCGTGGAGGAAATCTTCCGCTCGATCGGCTTCGACGTGGCCGGCGGCCCCGAGATCGAAACCGACTGGACCAATTTCACTGCCCTGAACAGCCCGGAGAACCATCCGGCCCGTTCGATGCAGGACACCTTCTACGTGGACGGCAACGACAGCGCCGGCAAGCCGCTGCTGCTGCGCACCCACACCAGCCCGATGCAGGTACGCTACGCGCGCAGCCACACGCCGCCAATCAAGGTGATCGCGCCGGGCCGCACCTACCGCGTCGACAGCGACGCCACCCACTCGCCGATGTTCCACCAGGTCGAAGGCCTGTGGATCGCCGAGGACATCAGCTTCGCCGACCTGAAGGGTGTGTACCTGAACTTCGTCAAGGCCTTCTTCGAGACCGATGACCTGCAGGTGCGCTTCCGGCCGTCATATTTCCCGTTTACCGAACCGTCGGCCGAGATCGACATCGCCTTCGGCAGCGGTCCATTGAAGGGCCGCTGGCTGGAAGTGTCCGGCTCCGGCCAGGTGCACCCGTCGGTGGTGCGCAACTTCGGCCTCGATCCCGAGCGCTACATCGGTTTCGCGTTCGGCTCCGGCCTGGAGCGCCTGACCATGCTGCGTTACGGCATCAACGACCTGCGCCTGTTCTACGAAGGCGACCTGCGTTTCCTGAAACAGTTCAACTGAGGCACCACGACTATGCAATTCTCTGAAAATTGGCTGCGCACTCTTGTCGATCCGAAAATGACGTCGGATGAACTGGCGCACATGCTGACCATGTCCGGCCTGGAAGTGGAAGAAGTCGAACCGGTCGCGCCGCCGTTCTCCAACGTGGTTGTGGGCCAGGTGCGCGAGATGGCCAAGCATCCGGACGCGGACCGCCTGAACGTGTGCCAGGTCGACGTCGGCACCGGCACCTTGCTCAACATCGTGTGCGGCGCGCCCAATGTGCGCCCCGGCCTGAAAGTGGTGTGCGCCATGGCCGGCGCGGTGCTGCCGCCGGGTGCGGACGGCAAGCCGTTTGAAATCAAGGTGGGCAAGCTGCGCGGCGTCGAATCGCAGGGCATGCTGTGCTCGGCCAAGGAACTGAAGCTGTCGGAAGAGGGCTCCGGCCTGCTGGAACTGCCCGACGACGCGCCGGTGGGCCAGAACTTCCGCGACTACTACGCGCTGAACGACCTGAAATTCACCATCAAGCTGACCCCGAACAAGGCGGACTGCCTGTCGGTGCTGGGCGTGGCGCGCGAAGTGTCGGCGCTGACCGGCGTGCCGCTGACCATGCCGTCCTTCCGCACCGTGCCGGTGACGATGGGCGAAGTGCTGCCGGTGAAGATCTCGGCGCCGGACCTGTGCGGCCGCTTCTCCGGCCGCGTGATCCGCAACCTGAACGCCAAGGCCGCCACGCCGGAGTGGATGAAGCAGCGCCTCGAGCGCAGCGGCCAGCGCGCGGTGTCGGCGCTGGTGGACATTTCCAACTACGTGATGCTGGAGCTGGGCCGTCCTACCCACGTGTTCGACCTGGCCAAGATCCACGGCGGCCTGGACGTGCGCTGGGGCAAGGCCGGCGAAACGCTGAAGCTGTTGAACGGCAACACCGTGGCGGTGGACGAGTGGGTCGGCGTGATCGCCGACGACAAGGAACTCGAATCGCTGGCCGGCATCATGGGTGGCGACGCCACCGCCGTGTCGCTGGACACCGAGTCGATTTACCTGGAAGCGGCGTTCTGGTGGCCGAACGCCATCCAGGGCCGGGCCCGCAAGTACAACTTCTCGACCGACGCGGCGCACCGCTTCGAGCGCGGCGTGGACTACGCCACCACCGTCGAGCACATCGAGCGCATCACCTCGCTGCTGGTGGAAATCTGCGGCACCCCCGCCACGCAAGTGGGCCCGGTGGACGACCAGATCGTCAACCTGCCGCAGCCGAAGCCGGTGCAGATGCGCACCGCGCGCGCCCAGAAGGTCATCGGCGTGCCGCTGACCGACGAACTGGTGGCCGACATCTTCACCCGCCTGGGCCTGCAGTTCACCCTGGCCGACAGCATCTTCTCGGTGAGCGCGCCGTCCTACCGTTTCGACATCGAAATCGAGGAAGACCTGATCGAGGAAGTGGCCCGCGTGTACGGCTTCGAGAACATCCCGGCGGTGGCGCCGGTGGCGCCGAACACCATGCATATCGCGCCCGAAAACACCCGTTCGCTGTTCGCCGTGCGCCACCAGCTGGCCGACCTCGGCTACCAGGAAGTGGTCAACATGAGCTTTGTCGAAGCCCAGTGGGAGCTGGACTTCAGCGGCAACGACAATCCGATCAAGCTGCAGAACCCGATCGCCAGCCAGCTGAGCGTAATGCGCTCGTCGCTGATCGGCAGCCTGGTGGCCAATGTGCGCTACAACCTGAACCGCAAAGCCAGCCGCGTGCGGGTGTTCGAGCTGGGCGCCATCTACCAGCGCGATGCGTCGGTGCAGGACGGCCCGCTGACGGTGGCGGGCTACAGCCAGCCGCAACGCGTGGCCGCGCTGGCCTACGGCCCGGTGGCCGACGAGCAGTGGGGCCAGGATACCCGCCTGGTCGACTACTTCGACGTCAAGGCCGACCTGGAGCAGCTGTTCGCCCCGGCCACGCTGCGCTTCAGCAAGGCCGCGCACCCGGCGCTGCACCCGGGCCGCTCGGCAAATATCGAACTGGACGGCAAGGTGATCGGCTTTATCGGCGAGCTGCATCCGCGCTGGCTGCAGAAATACGACCTGCCGCAGGCGCCGGTCTTGTTCGAAGTTGATGCAATTGCCTTGCAGCAACGCAGTGTGCCAAAATACAGCGAGATCTCCAAGTTCCCGGGCGCCACGCGCGACCTGGCGCTGGTCGTCAAACAGGCTGTGCCGGCGCAGGATCTGCTTGACGCTTTCGCCGCCGCGCTGGCCGGCCACGCGCACGGCAAGCTGGTGCAAGCCATTGTTTTGTTTGATGAATATCGCGGCAAAGGGCTGGAAGCGGACGAGAAATCGCTTGCTTTCCGCTTTAGCTTGCAAGATACTCAAAACACCCTGCAGGACGACGTAGTGGACGCTGTGATGAGTGCGCTGGCCGAGTCGGCACAGCAAAAGCACGGCGCGAAACTGCGCTCTTAAGCGGGCCGTAAGTCACAGCGGGCAATATGCCATCCCGGAATCCGGCCGCCGCCGGATTCCCGTTCTTTTTATAGGCAGGGCAGCAAAATTAATAACAACGACGTTGATACCGCCGTACTCGAATCCGCCCTGGATGCCGAGCTGCACAGCGCGATGCTGGTGGCCAAGGTGCGCCAGGAGGCGGAAAAGGACATGCCCACGCTGACCAAGGCGGAGCTGGCAGAGTTGCTGTTCGAGCAGGTTGGACTGAACAAGCGTGAAGCCAAGGACATGGTGGAAACCTTCTTCGACGAGATCCGCAACGCGCTCGAGCGCGGCGAGGCCGTCAAGCTGTCCGGTTTCGGTAATTTCCAGCTGCGCGACAAGCCGCAGCGTCCCGGCCGCAATCCCAAGACCGGCGAGGAAATTCCGATCACCGCGCGCCGCGTGGTGACCTTCCACGCCAGCCAGAAGCTGAAGAGCATGGTCGAGGAAAGCAATCCCATGGCGCGTGCCGCCTGAGTGAGACAGCAGCATGAACGATAGGCCAGGCAAATCCGAACTGGTGGTGTTGCCGCCGATTCCAGCCAAACGCTATTTCACGATAGGCGAGGTGAGCGAATTGTGCGGCGTGAAGCCGCATGTGCTGCGCTACTGGGAGCAGGAGTTCACCCAGCTCAAACCGGTCAAGCGGCGCGGCAACCGGCGCTATTACCAGCATCATGAGGTGCTGCTGATACGCCGTATACGGGAACTGTTATACGAACAAGGTTTTACCATCAGCGGTGCGCGCAACAAACTAGATAGCCGCAGCGCCGATCCTGCGCAGGCAGGGTATGATGGAGGCTATGAGCGTGCAGCGCCGGCCGTGCCGCCGCCGCTGGACCGGGACATGATACGCAGCGAACTGCTTGCCATCCTCGGCCTGCTTGGCTGACCGGTTTGCTGGGCAGCCGGGCGGCGCGGGGCGGGCGGCACCAGGGGCGCGCCGCAAAGCGCCTTTTTTTTCGCGTAGAATAGCAGTGCTACAATAATAAGATTATTATTTTGTTAGCGGAAGCGCGGGGACTTTCCCATGCAAGGAAGACACGAGGGAACACATGATACGCGTTGCCATATGTGACGATCATCAAATAGTTAGAGCCGGCTTCAAGCAGATTTTTTCGTCCGCGGACGATTTCAGTGTAGTGGCGGAGGGCAGTACCGGGCGCGAAGCGCTGGACATTGCCCGCCGCGAGATATGCGACGTGCTGTTGCTGGACATCGCCATGCCGGACCAGTCCGGCATTGATACCCTGCGTACCATACGCCAGGGCCAGCCGGACTTGCCGGTGCTGATACTGTCCGGCTATCCGGCGCAGCAGTACGCGCTGAACCTGTTCAAGATGGGCGCCAACGGCTATCTGAACAAGGAGTGCGAAGCCGACGAGCTGATCACGGCGGTGCGCACCGTGCACCAGGGCCGGCGCTACGTCAGCTCGCAAGTGGGCGAACTGCTGGCGCAGAGTTTCGACCGCGACCCCAACACGGCGCTGCATACCGAACTGTCGGACCGCGAGTTCCAGGTGTTCCTGCGCCTGGCGCGCGGCGCCACGGTCAGCGATATCGGCGTGGCGTTGTCGCTCAGCATCAAAACGGTGAGTACCTACCGCACCCGCATCATGGAAAAAATGGGCCTGCAATCGAACAGCGATCTGACCTATTATGCTATGAAGAACAACCTGCTGGATTAGCGCACAGCGCCCGTCCTGGCGCGCACGTTAGGAAACTGATGCGGCGCAGCAAAAAACGGCAGGGTCTATAATGGCCCTGCCATAACGGCTGCTCATCTAGCAAAGGATGCCTATCAGGATGTATTTCACCGTCGACGCGGCGCCCCATCACAGACTGCCGCTGTACAAGACCGTACTGTGCGTAACTTGCGCACTGATACTGATCGTGAACGGCTTCAGCCTGTTCCATAACTTGCAGTCGCTAAAGGGCGCCAACTTCCTGTTAAGCCAGTCCTCGCGCGTGGCTGAGCGGCTGCAGTACCTGAACGTGCTGGTACTCGACGCCGAGAGCAGCATGCGCGGCTACTTTGTGTCCGGCAAGGAATCCTACCTGGGGCCAACCCGCACCGTCACGGTGGAAACGGAAACCGAATTCAAGGAACTGGAACTGCTGCTGGCCGATAGCCCGTCGCAGCTGAAAAACCTGGCGCAGCTGCACACCATCGTGCGGCGCAAGCTGGCCCTGATGGGCGAATCGATCGAAGTCTATCGCCACGGCGGCCTGGAAGAGATCGTCAACATCGCCAAGGTCACCGACGACCGCGCGTCCATGGACGAACTGCGCCTGCTGGTGGTCATCATGGTGCAGGAACAGAATGAAACGCTGGCCGCGCGCAGCGCCAGCTTCTACCACCAGTACCAGAAGGCCGTGCTGCTGGGCACCGGCATCAACGCGGTGGCCATCTTCGTGCTGATCATGTTCTACCAACTGGTGCGGCGCAGTTTCCGCAACCAGGCGGCGGTCGAGCACGCCTTGCAGGTGTCGAACGACAACCTCGAATCCATGGTGGCCCAGCGTACCGAGCAGCTGTCGGTGCTGTCGCGCCACCTGATCAGTATCAGCGAGGAAGAGAAAGTGCGGCTGTCGCGCGAACTGCACGACGAGATGGGCGCGCATTTGACGTCGATCAGCATGGACCTGGGCGCCGTCATGCACCAGTTGCAGAAAACCAACCCCGAACTGGCCTCCCAGCTCAAGCGCGCCCGCGCCACGTTGCTCGACACGGTGGAAATGAAGCGCCGCATCATCGAGAACCTGCGCCCCAGCCTGCTGGACAACCTGGGCTTGTGCGCCGCCATCGAAAGCTATTGCGACGAGTTCAGCCGCATGTCGGCGCTGCCGTGCGAGACCGATATCGCCAGCCATATCGACAACGTGGCCAAGGGCCGCGACTCCAGCCTGGCCATTGCGCTGTTCCGCATCGTGCAGGAGTCGCTGACCAATATCCGGAAGTATGCGCGCGCCACCAAGGTGATCGTGACGCTGCAGTGCAGTGAAGACTTGCTGGTGCTGCGCGTGATCGACGATGGTGTGGGCATCGAATCGAACACGCTGGTGAAGCCGATGTCGCATGGCTTGCTGGGGATGCGCGAGCGGGCACTGCTGCTGGGCGGCACGCTGACCATCCGCCGCGGCCGCAACGACAAGGGAACTTGTATCGAAGTACATATTCCGATGCGCGCCAGGGCCGGTGTCGCCGAGCAGTGCGAGCCTAGCAGCCCGCCACGTCCACCAGCAGGCGATCGTACTCCGTCTTCGCCACCTTATAGCACTCGCCCGCGTAGCGTTCCAAGCCTGAACGATCAATAACGGTGATGTTGCCGCGGCGATAGGTGATCAGGCCGTCTTCCTGCAGCTTGCCGGCGGCCGCGGTGATGCTCTCGCGCCGCACGCCCAGCATGATGGAGATCATTTCCTGGGTTACCTTCAGTTCGTTGCTCAGCGACCGGTCCAGGCGGTCCAGCAGCCAGCGGCACAGTTTCTGCTCGATCGAGCTGTGGCGGCCGCCGACGGCGTTTTGCGCCATCTGCGCGAACAGCGCATGGTTGTAGCGCATCAGCAGCTGGGGCAGGGCGCCGCCCTGGTTGAACGCTTCGCGCAGGTGCTGCGCCTTCAGGCGGTAGCCGTAGCCGGCGCTTTGCACCACGGCGCTGCACATGGCGCGCTCGCCGGGGAACATCGACACGCCTACCACGCCTTCATGGCCTACCACGGCGATCTCGGTGGTGGCGCCGTCTTCCATCACGTACAGCAGGGACACTATGGCAGTGGTCGGGAAATACACGTTTTCCAGCTTGCTGCCGAATTCAAACAATTCCTTGCCAAATGGCAAGGTCACCAGTTCCAGGTGTTCAAACAGGGATTCCAGGACTTCACGAGGCAAGGCGGCCAGCAGTTCGTTCTGCTGTGTACCGCTATAGCTGACAACCGGCCGGGACGCAACTTTGAATTCCCGCGAGCCTACGGGCATCGTCTGGGAGAGCGACTGTGTGACGGTATCGCTAAGTTGAGTGTTGTTCATTTTATTCCTCACAGGCTAAGTACAAAGTAGCGCTGGATGCCGGTTGTGCTCGATTTTGCTGAGTCCGGGTGGGCTTCTGTTCTCGCTCCACTTTATCCATCGCGTTGTTAGTACTTTAGGTCTGTATGTACTTTACGAACATAAGACGGGGCAGCGCCCCCGTGTAGGCTCGTTGCATGGCGCCTTGTCAGCCTAGTCCTACTGCAAGCATCATGGGCGGCTTCACGCGCAGCGCATCCTGCCTTCACACAGCGGCATTACGATGGCTCCTGGACTACGCAATTCAATCAAAAAGGAGGGGCAGATGGGCACACTGAGGAAGGGCGCCGCGCCGGGCGGGGCGCAGCCGGCCGGCTGGCAGGTATTGCTGGTGGTGCTGGGAACGGCGCTGTTGCTGCTGGTGCCGCTGGTGGCGATGCAGTTCACCGACGAGGTGGCGTGGACCGGGTCCGACTTCGCCATTGCCGGCGTGCTGCTGGCCGGGACCGGCCTGTCCTACGTGGCGGCGGCGCGGCTGTTGCGCACCCGGCAGCGGCGCCTGGCGCTGGGCCTTGGGCTGGCGCTGCTGCTGGCGCTGGTGTGGGTGGAGCTGGCGGTCGGCCTGATCGGCACGCCGTTCGCAGGAAGTTAGCCTGCTGACTTGCCCGCCGGCTAAGCTCCCGGCTAGCCGAGCAGGCGCGCGCGCTTGCGCGACACGATGGTGGGCTGGTTGGCGCTCCAGGCGAGGGGCGGCGCCACGGTTCCCAGCACGGCCGGCTGGCCGTCGAGCCGGAAGCGGCTGACGGCTTCGCCGAGCTGGGCCGCCTCCTCGTGCAGGCGGTCCGCTCCGACAGAGGCTTGCAGCACCAGCGCGCCGTTCTGGCGCGTCATGTCGTCGATGCGGGCCAGGGCGTGGTCGACTTGCTCGATTTCGCTGCGCTGCACCGCCTCGGCGGCGCTGATCTGTTCGATGATGGCGGCGGTCTGCTGCACCGAATTCACCACCTGCGTCATGGTGGCGCCGGCCGCGTTCACCAGCGCGCTGCCGGCCTCCACTTCGCGCACCGAATCGACGATCAGCTTCTTGATTTCCAGCGCGGCGGCAGCCGAGCGCTGCGCCAGGCTGCGCACTTCGCCCGCCACCACCGCGAAGCCGCGGCCCTGTTCGCCGGCGCGGGCCGCTTCCACCGCCGCGTTCAGGGCCAGGATGTTGGTCTGGAAGGCGATGCCGTCGATCACGCCGATGATGTCGCTGATCTTGTCGGAGCTGGCCCGGATGCCGGCCATGGTCTCGACCACGGCGGCCACGCTGCGCCCGCCCTGCTGGGCGATGTCGGACGCGGCCTGCACCAGCTTGCGCCCGCGTTCGGCGTGCGCGGCGTTGCGCTGCACGGTGGCCGTCAGCGCGCGCATCGAGGCCACGGTGGCCGACAGGTCGCCGGCTTGCGCTTCGGTGTGGCCGGACAGCGCGGTGTTGCCGCTGGCCAGTTCGTCGGCGCCATCGGCGATGCGGCCGGCGCCGCTGCGGATATCGTCCACCAGCATGGCCAGCGCTTGCGTCATGCCGCCGAAGGCGTTGACCAGGCCGCCGATCTCGTCGCGCGCCGGGGAGCTGATTTCCAGGGTCAGGTCGCCGGCCGCCGCCGCCTGCACGGCGCGGTTCAGCGTGCCCACGTCGCGCGAGAAAGACAGGTAGAAACCGGTGAACAGCACGGCGGCCACGGCCAGCGCGGCGGCCACGGCGCCCAGCATCAGGTTGCGGCGCAGGCGGTCGCGCGCCAGGCGTTCGGCCAGCAGCCGGTCCAGCGCCGTGGCCGACGCGGCCGCAAAGCCGTACAGCTTGCCGATCGCCTCGTGGCCGGCGGCGCTGAATTCCTTGCCGCTGGTCTGGTTGTAGGAGTTGCTCACTTCGTTCTTGTTGCGCTCCAGGAACGCCAGCGCGGCGGGAATGGCGGCCAGGTGCGGCTGCAGCGCCGCTTGCAGCTGCGGGTTGTGCAGCAAGATGGCGTCGGCCTGCGCCGGCAGGCGTTCCAGCTGGTGGCGCGCCAGCATGGCGGTGGCGTTGAGCAGTTGGTCCTCGTTGCCTTCGAACAGGCCGGTGTCGATGTAGGCGGCGCCGCGCGCGGCGATCACGGACAGGTCCTCGGCCACTTCCGGCAGCGTCTTCTGGAACGCGGCCACCAGGTAGTGGGTTTGCACTTCCGGGTCCAGGCTCAGGCTGGAGCGGTCCGCCACCAGCGCGCTCAGTTTGGCCAGCCTGGCCAGCAGCGCACCGTGCAGCGCCAGGCTGTCCCTGGCGTCCGATGCCGGCTGGCGTTCGGCCAGCGCTTGCCATGCTTGCCGCACCGCCGTCCACGCCGGCAGCCCGGCCAGGCCGGCCGCGGCGGGCCGGCTGTCCAGCTGCCAGCTGTCCAGGCGTTTCAGGCGCGCCTCGATATCGGCGCGCAGCGCGGCGCCGTCGAGCGGCTGGCGCGCTGCCAGGCGCAGGCGCTCCAGCGCACGGTGCTGCTGGGCCAGCCGGCTCACTTGCTGCAGTTGCCCGATATAAGCCACGCCCAGCTGCTCGCGCTCGCTCACCTCCAGCGATTTGTGCAATTCATGCATGAGCAGCGTGGTCACCAGCAGCAGCGGCAGCAGGAACACCAGCGACACCAGCAGGAATTTGGGGAACAGGCGCAGGCGCTGCATCAGCGCGATGACCGGGCGGAATAGGGTATTCATCAATGTTTCGAGCCATAAAATTGCCATGACGCAATGGTGCCTGCCGAATGTGACCGCAGCGTGAATAAATTTGGGCACTTTGTGACTATTTGAGAGATTTTCCGACGCGAAACGTGCCATTCTTGGTAGAATTTTCCATGTGGGAATTTGAATTTCCTATGATGAAGATGTGACAAGAAGGGAGAGCCGTCATCGACGCCATGGACGCCAAGCTGTACTTCTACCTGGGAAGCACGCTGCTGCTGCTGGTGCATTGCATCAGCGCCGCGTATTTCGTCGCCTCCGGCAAGCGCAAGCCGAAGCAGGTGAAGGCCATGTGTTTCCTGTCGCTGGCCACCGCCACCTGCGTGCTGATCGCCTTGCTGTTCTTCGAAGTGTGCTTCGCCGCCAGCATGGAGCGCATCGACGCGGCCATGCTGATGGTGCCGCTGATGGTGTGCGTGGCGGGCGACGTGCTGATGTACCGCCTGTCCATCGTCAAGCCCTACACCATGACCGACGGCAGCGGCAGCCGGGTGCGCACCCGCCGCCGCAACATCGTCTGACGCCGGCCCGCCGCACGGCTGTACATCGGCCGTGCCAGCCCTTATAGTGCCTGCAGGCGCGGCCTTGACCGCGCGCAATCATGAGGCAGGCTATGCACGTACTACTGGTGGAAGATGACGCGGTGCTGGCCGACGGCCTGCAGCGCGTGCTGAGCGGCCATGGCATGGCGGTGGACGTGCTGCGCAGCGGCACCGAGGCCGACGCGCTGCTGCAGCGCGCCGGCGCGGCCTACGCCGACCATCCCGGCACGGCCGGCGAACTGGCGGTGCTGGTGCTCGACATCGGCTTGCCCGGCATCGACGGTTTCGAAGTCGTGCGCCGCCTGCGCGCGCGCGGCAGTTCCATCCCGGTGCTGCTGCTGACCGCGCGCGACGCCATCGAAGACCGCGTGCGCGGCCTGGAACTGGGCGCCGACGATTACCTGGTCAAACCTTTCGCCACGCCGGAACTGGTGGCGCGCGTGCGCGCGCTGGCGCGGCGCCATGCGCCCAAGGCGGCCGCGCTGGCCATGGGCGACCTGGCGCTGGACAGCAGCACCAAGCGCGCCCGCGTGAAAGAGCGCTACATCGAGCTGTCGGCGCGCGAGTGGGCGGTGCTGGAATACCTGCTGCAGCACGGCGGGCGGGTGGTGTCCAAGCAGCAGATCATCGACGCCATCCTGCCCTGGGGCGAGGACATGACGCAGAACGCGGTGGAAGTCTATATTTCCCGCCTGCGGCTGAAGATCGCCGACGCCGGCGTCTCGATCCGCACCATACGCGGCTTCGGCTACATGCTGGAGCTGGCGCCGCATGCCTAGCATCCGGCTGCGCCTGCTGAAGTGGCTGATCGCGCCCATCCTGCTGATCAACCTGGCGGGCGGCGCACTGACCTATATGCTGGCCTGGCTGCCGGCGCAAACCGCTTTCGACCAGAGCCTGTCCGACGCCGCCGGCGCGCTGGGCGCGCGCCTGTCGGCCGCCAACGGCGCCTGGCGCATCGACCTGCCGCCGCAGGCGGAGCAGGTGCTGCGCAACGGCGACGCCGACGCGGTGTATTTCGTGGTGCGCGACAGCGCAGGGCGGGTGGTGGCGGGGGACGCGGACTTTCCTGCGCTGCGCCAGGCCGGCGGCGGCGCCGCGCTGGCCTACGACGGCGCCATGCGCGGCGAGGCGGTGCGCGTGGGCACCTTGCGCGTGGCCGCCGCC